>JAOPWG010000264.1 GCA_025965775.1 Modestobacter sp.
GGTTTCACGCTGATCTTCTGGGCCAGTGGGCAGACCTGGGATGCGGCCTTTCTGGAGAGTGGCTCCTCGCTGCTCGCTCTCGGCTTCCGAACTCCTCCGCATGCCTGGTCCGCGGCTCTGGTCTTCACCGAGGCGGTGCTGGGCCTCGGCCTCATAGCGCTGATGATCTCCTACCTTCCGTCGATCTACGGCTCCTACTCGCGCCGTGAGGCGATGGTGACCTCGCTCGAGAGCCAGGCCAGCACCCCACCGTCGGGCGCAGAGCTGCTCACCCGGTTCGCCGCCATCCAGGGGCTGGAACAGCTGCAGAGATTCTGGCCCGAGTGGACCCGCTGGTTCGCCGAACTGGAGGAGACGCACAGTTCCAGCCCCAGTCTGGTGTTCTTCCGCTCCCCGCAGCCGGACCGATCGTGGGTGACCGCCGCCGGCGCAGTTCTGGATGCGGCCGCGCTGACCACCTCCGCCCTCGACATCCCCCGTCAGCCGGCCGCGGAACTGTGCATCCGCGCCGGTTACGTGGCGCTGCGGCGCATCGGCGACTTCTTCGTCATGCCCTACGACCCGCACCCGGCACCGACCGACCCGATCTCCATCCGCCGGGAGGAGTTCGAAGGGGTCTGCGCCCGCCTGGCCGAGGCGGGGGCGCCGGTGCGAACCGACCGCGACAAGGCCTGGCGGGACTTCGCCGGCTGGCGGGTCAACTATGACGCAGTGCTCCTGCAGTTCGCGTCGCTGTGCTGGGCAGCCGAGGCGCCCTGGTCGAGCGACCGGGCCATCGCCTTCCACCGCGCCCCGATCAGCCGCCGCCGAGCACGGACACGGGTCTGAGATGAAGCCAGCTGACGACGCCGCCCTCGCCGACGATCCGCAGGATCTCGACCAGCAGCCCCGCAGGGCCGACGCCGGCCGGATCGCCCTCCCTCGGCAGACCTCCGACGTCGACCCGCTCCGGCGCCGCTCCGCCGAGGAAGAACGCCGCTGACGCCCGAGCAACGCCCGAGCAATCAGCGAGGGTGGCGTCTGCGTCGATCCCGGGTCGAAGGCCGACCAGTACTGGCCCGGGCATCGCCGGATCGCCCGCAGGCCTGGACGACGGCGCGTTCGGCGCCGACGATCGTGGGTGCTCTCCCGCTCACGGACCAGGAGGCAGGAACGTGACCACCACCCAGCCCAAGCCCACAACCACCGACGCCGGCATCCCGGTTGCCAGCGACGACCAGTCACTGACCATCGGGCCCGACGGCCCCATCGTGCTCAACGACCACTACCTGATCGAGCAGATGGCCAACTTCAACCGGGAGCGCGTCCCGGAGCGCCAGCCGCACGCCAAGGGCGGCGGCGCGTTCGGCCATTTCGAGGTGATCGGTGACGTCAGCGCCTACACCAAGGCGGCCCTGTTCCAGCCCGGCGCCAAGGTCGACACGCTGAGCCGGTTCTCCACCGTCGCCGGCGAGCGGGGTTCCCCGGACACCTGGCGTGACCCGCGCGGTTTCGCGCTGAAGTTCTACACGTCCGAGGGCAACTTCGACCTCGTCGGCAACAACACCCCGGTCTTCTTCGTCCGGGACCCGATGAAGTTCCAGCACTTCATCCGGTCGCAGAAGCGCCGGCTGAACAACAACCTGCGCGACCACGACATGCAGTGGGACTTCTGGACGCTCTCACCCGAGAGCGCCCACCAGGTCACCTGGTTGATGGGTGACCGGGGGATCCCGCGCTCCTGGCGGCACATGAACGGCTATTCCAGCCACACCTACAGCTGGGTCAACGCCGCCGGCGAGATCACCTGGGTGAAGTACCACTTCAAGACCGACCAGGGAGTCGAATTCCTGACCCAGGCCGAGGCCGACGAGCTGGCCGGCAAGGACGGCGACTACCACCAGCGTGACCTGTACAACGCACTCGAGGGTGGGGTCCACCCGAGCTGGACGCTGAAGGTGCAGCTCATGCCGTTCGACGACGCCAAGACCTACCGGTTCAACCCCTTCGACCTGACCAAGGTGTGGCCGCACGGCGACTACCCGCTGGTCGACGTCGGCCGGCTGACGCTGGACCGCAACGTCAGCGACTACCACACCGAGATGGAGCAGGCCGCGTTCGAGCCGAACAACCTGGTGCCCGGTACCGGGCTGTCGCCGGACAAGATGCTGCTGGCCCGCGGGTTCTCCTACGCCGACGCGCACCGCGCCCGGCTGGGGGTGAACTACAAGCAGATCCCGGTGAACGCGCCCAGGACCGAGGTCCACGCCTATTCCAAGGACGGCGCGATGCGGGTCCGCAACGCGTCCGACCCGGTGTACGCGCCGAACTCCTACGGCGGGCCGAAGGCCGATCCGGCCCGGACCGCCGAGGCGCTCTGGTACGCCGACGGGGAGATGGTCCGGTCGGCGTACACGCTGCGCCGGGACGACGACGACTGGGGCCAGGCCGGGACCATGGTCCGCGAGGTCCTCGACGACGCCGCCCGTGACCGGCTGGTCAGCAACATCGTCGGCCACCTCCTCGACGGCGTGACGGCGCCGGTGCTCGCCCGCGCCTACGAGTACTGGCGCAACGTGGACAAGACGCTGGGAGACCGCATCGAGCGGGGCGTCCGCAGCAAGGGAACCGACACCGGCCAGCCGTCCGCGTAGGCCCGTGTGCGCCCCCGAGGGCCCGTCGATCCAGCAGCAGGTCGCGGGGCCTCGGTGGGCGCGCGGCCGTGAGGGACCGGAACGGAGATGGTGGGGCACGAGCCTGCTCGCGGTCGGCCCCGCACCGCACGGCAGCCATGCGCCTCCTGGAGCGGGCCGCCGTCGGCGCCGACTGCCTCCCCGAACTGCTCGACCGTGACAACGTCGCCGAGGCACTGCTGCTCTCCACCCTGCACGGACGGCCCGGCCGGAGCCGCCTACGCCGAGGCGCTGCGCGAGCACTTCCCCTGGACCCGCAGACCCCCCGCCGAACTGGCCACCCCGCAACTGGGTCGACGGACGCACTGACCCTGCTCGACCTTCACGGGTAACGGCCTCTGTCGGCCTGCCGGAGGTGGGCGGGAGCGCACGTGCCCCCGGGCCCGGAGCACCGGGCCGACCACCGTGGGCGCGGTCAGCGCCGGACCGTCTCGCTGGGGCGGTCGTGACCTCCGCCGGCACGGGCCAGCGCCTCGATCGCCATGGCGGGCAACCCCGGTTTCCCAGGAATCCGATGGCGGCCCTGGCCTCGATGAGGTCGGCGAGATCCTCGGCACGGGCTGAGATCAGCATCAGTTGCCCGGCTCGACGTCAGGATCGTCGGCCAGCCGCCGCGCCACCTCGGAGCCGCTGTTCTCGCCGAGATCGATGCCACCAGCGTCACGTCGGGATGCAGCTCAGCCGCGCGGCGTCGGCGGGCCATTCCAGGTAGCCACCATCCACGGCGTGACCCGGTGGCCGCCGCGCCCGGCAGACCGCGCCCGGCAGACCGCGCCCGGCAGACTGCCCCGGGCGTCGGCAGTGCGGTGACGAGCGCACTTCCTCTCGGCGACCTCAGCGGCCCTGGTCCGGCGCGAGGGGCGTCACGGCTGCTTCCGGATGGCCGATAGAAGCGGACCCCTCGGGTAGTGGCCATTCACCGATCCTGCTGACGGCGAGGACAGGGGTCTCCCGCCGGACGAGGCTCGCAACGGCCCGGCCGGGGCTGTCCGAGCCATCCTCGGCCGGTGTCAGGGTCCCTGGGCGACATCCGGCACCTCCCGCAGGGAGGATGCAGCCACACCGGGCTGGTCCCGGGTTGCCCCGCTGTGGTCCGGGGTACGCGCAGGGCACCGCCCAGGCAGGCGCGGGCTCCGCCAGAACCCTTCGTGGGTCTCAAACGGAATGGAAAAGTTCGTGCGAGCAACCCTGATCTACGGCGCCGGTGACGTGCGGGTGGAGAACGTGCCCGACCCGGTGCTGAAGGAACCCGCCGACGCCGTGGTGCGCGTGTCGCGCTCCTGCATCTGCGGCAGCGATCTGTGGCCCTACGCGGCACGGCCGCACACCGAGCACGGCGACCGGATCGGGCACGAGTTCCTCGGCGTCGTGGAGGACGTCGGCTCGGAGGTGTCCGGGCTGACGGCCGGCGACGTCGTGGTCGCGCCGTTCGTGTGGTCCGACGGCACCTGCGAGTTCTGCCGCGAGGGCCTGCAGACCTCCTGCCGGCACGGCGGCTTCTGGGCCGCCGACGGCGTGGACGGCGGCCAGGGCGAGGCGGTGCGGGTGCCGCAGGCCCAGGGCACGCTGGTCAAGCTGCCCGTCGGTGAGGACTCCGCGCTGCTGCCCTCACTGCTCACCCTCTCCGACGTGTTCTGCACCGGCCACCACGCCGCGGTCACCGCCGGGGTCAACCCGCGGACGACGGTCACGGTGATCGGCGACGGCGCGGTCGGGCTGTCGGCGGTGCTGGCCGCCAAGCGGCTCGGCGCCGAGCAGATCATCCTGATGGGCCGGCACCAGGCCCGCACCGACCTCGGCCGCGAGTTCGGCGCCACCGACGTGGTCGCCGAGCGCGGCGAGGAGGGCATCGCGAAGGTCCGGGAGCTGACCGGCGGCGACGGCACCCACACGGTGCTCGAGTGCGTCGGCCTCGAGCCGGCCATCGTGACGGCGTTCGGCGTGGTGCGCGACGGCGGCGTGGTCAGCCGGGTCGGAGCGCCGCAGTACGTGGACGTGCGGATGGACTTCGCCCTGTTCCTGCGCAACGTCACCCTCACCGGTGGCGTGGCCCCGGCGCGGGCCTACATCGAGGAACTGCTGCCCGACGTGCTCGACGGGAAGCTCGAGCCCGGCCGGGTCTTCGACCGCACCATCGGCCTCGACCAGGTACCCGACGGCTACCGCGCGATGGCCGCCCGCGAGTCGCTGAAGGTGCTCATCCGGCCGTGACCCGGCGGACGGTGCACAAGAACGTCGTCTGGGCCGGCCCACCGACGGGTCCTCGAGGCAGCGTCCCGGTGCAGCCCACAGCCGAGTACGTGGTCGAGGTCGTCGCATGCGTCCTCGAGGGCCGGCCGACACCATCCGAGCCCCGGAGCCCAACTCGCGACCCTGATCGAGCGCCTGCCGGTCTGAAGCTTGCAATCACGAGGATCCGGGGCTGTCCGACCCGCGCGCTACGTTCCGATCATGTCCACGAAGCCGCGCACACAGCGCCCCTCCCCCACTGCGGGAGCCGCTGGTGGGACGGCTCCCACGTCGCGGTGCCCAAGTCCCCCTCGGACACCAGAACACACAGAACCCCATGGTCGCTGACCATGGGGTTCTGTCATCGTGCGAGGCCGCATGTTGCTCTGGCCGGGTCGCACGTGCGGCGTCGTCACAGGTTGATCATGTGGCCCTTCAGTCCGTGGATCGCCTCCTGCAGGGCCTCGCTCAGGGTGGGATGGGCGTGCACGTTGCGCGCCAGCTCGGTGGCGGTCAGGTCCCATTTCTGCGCCAGCGTCAGCTCGGGCAGCAACTCGGTCACCTCCGGACCGATCAGATGCCCGCCCAGCAGCTCGCCGTAGGTCTGGTCCGCGATCAGCTTGACGAATCCGACCGGGTCGCCCAATCCCTGCGCCTTGCCGTTCGCGGTGAAGGGGAACTTGGCGACCGTGACCTTCCAGCCGTTCTGGTCGGCCAGCTCTCGGGCCTGGGCCTCGGTGTAGCCGAAGCTGGCCACCTGCGGCTGGCAGAACGTCGCCCGCGGCATCATCGGGTACGAGAGCTCCTGGGTCTCCTCACCGGCGATGGTCTCGGCAGCGACGACGCCCTGGGCCTCGGCCACGTGCGCCAGCATCAGCTTCGCGGTGACGTCACCGATCGCATACACGTGCGGGACGTCGGTGCGCATGTAGTCGTCGATCGCGATGGCGCCGCGCTCGGTCAGTTCGACCCCCAGCTTCTCGAGACCGAAGCCCTCGACGCGTGGCTGGAACCCGATGGCCTGCAGGACCTTGTCCGCCTGCAAGTCTCGGCTGCCCTTTGCGTCCGAGACCGTGACGGTGACGGTCTCCCCCGAGTCGTCGATCCGCTCGACCTTCGTGGAGGTCAGCACGTCGACGCCGAGCTTCCGATACCGCTTGGCGAGTTCCTTGGAGACCTCCTCGTCCTCCAAGGGGAGCATCCGGTCGAGGAACTCGACGATCGTGACCTTCACCCCGTAGTTGGTGAGGACGTAGGCGAACTCGACGCCGATCGCCCCGGCGCCGGCGATGATCACGCTGTGCGGCAGCTCCCGCGTCAGGATCTGCTCCTCGTAGGTGACCACCCGTTCGGACAGCGAGGTGCCCGGCAGCAGCTTCGTGATTGCGCCGGTCGCCAGGATGGCGTTGTCGAACGTGATGTTCTCGAAGCCGCCCTGGGACAAGGCCACGTGCAAGCTGTGCGGGTCGGTGAAAGTACCCCAGCCGTCGATCTCGGTGATCTTGTTCTTCTTCATCAGGAAGTGCACACCCTTGACCCGACCGTCGGCCACGACACGGCTGCGGTCAAAGGCGGCGCCGTAGTCGAACGAGACCTCACCGGTGATGCCGAAGGTCTTCTTCTCGGTGGTCATCAGGTGGGCGAGCTCGGCGTTGCGCAGCAGGGCCTTGGACGGGATGCAGCCGACGTTGAGGCACACCCCGCCCCAATACTTCTCCTCGACGACCGCAACGCTCTTGCCGAGTTGCGCTGCCCGGATCGCCGCCACGTATCCCCCAGGACCGGCACCGAGAACGACCACGTCGAAATGCGGCATGCCGGGAGCCTAGGTCCGTCCCGCCATCCGAGCCAGGCTCGGCCGCGGCCGGGACGCCGCGCCTGGACCCGCACGACCGCCGAGCAGCGGATCCTGGGCCGCCTGGCCGTCCCGCGAGTCGGCCGATGACTCCGGCCGCGACCGACCGGCTGCCCGACAGCGCCGTCCTCGACACCGGGGGCGGGCCGGTGGTGCTCCTGCTGAACGGCACCGCGCCATGGACCGCCCCCGAGGGGAACTTCGGCAGGCTCGTGGGCGCCCTGCACGGGTACCGGGTCATCGCACCCGACCTTCGGGGCGAGCCCCAAGCCCGTCGACCGGGGCTACGGCCCGGACCCGTGGGCACGCCAGGCCTGGCAACTCCTCGACGACCTCGGTGGCACGGCCGCGATCTGGCGGTTTCTCCGGCCCGTGGCCTTCCAGAACTTCCCTCAAAGCGCGCTGCCCGCTGAGCAGCGCGATGCAACCACCCCATCTCGACCCGCCAGGAGGCCTCCGCCTGGGTACACAAGGACCGCAGATCGCGGCGGTGGCGCTGTCTCACAGCCCGCAGGACCTTCGTCGTCCGACCGCCCGATCGTCCCCGGCCACGCAGCCAACCGGGTGTCAGGGCCTGTCCGTGGTCCTTCGATCCGGGCATGCTCTCAGCACATGACCGTCGATGCGGATCGTCGCTCTCCGCCGTGTGTGTTGGTGATCTTCGGCGCCTCGGGCGACCTCACCGCCCGCAAGCTCCTGCCCGCACTCGAGCGGCTGGCCAGCTACGGGGCCCTCCCTCCCGAGGTGGCGCTGATCGGCGTCGCCCGCACGCCCATGACCGACGAGGAGTTCGGGGACCACTGCCGTCACAGCGTGTCCGGTGCGGGTCAGCCGCGGTGGAAGGACCTGACGGCGACCGCCCGCTACGTCAGCGGCGGCTACGACGACCCCGCCACCTACCAGCGGCTGGCCGAGGTCCTGGCCGAATGCGATCAACGGCACGGGACCGCCG
>JAOPWG010000266.1 GCA_025965775.1 Modestobacter sp.
GCGATGAAGCCGGCGATGATCCGGGTGGTCACCAGGAACGGCAGCGAGGGGATGCCCATGACCTCCAGGGCGTCGATCTCCTCGTTGATCCGCATCGCGCCGATCTGCGCGGTGAACCCGCAGCCGACCGTGGCCGACAGGGCCAGACCGGCCACCAGCGGCGCGATCTCACGGGTGTTGAAGTAGGCCGACAGGAAGCCGGTGAACGCCGAGGTGCCCAGCTGGTCCAGCGCTGCGTACCCCTGCAGGCCGACCTCGGTGCCGGTGAAGAAGGACAGGAACGCGATGACCCCGACGGTGCCGCCGATGACGGCCAGCGCGCCGGTGCCGAAGGCGACCTCGGCGAGCAGCCGCATCGTCTCGCGCTTGTAGCGGCGCAGAGTGCGCGGGGTCCAGGCGAGCGCGCGGCCGTAGAAGCCGAGCTGGTCGCCGAGGTCGTCGAGGGTCGACAGCGGTCGGCGGTAGAACCCGCGCACGAGGCGGCGGGTACGGACCCTGACCCGGTCGACCGGGGACAGCAGCGCCATCACTGCCCCTTCGGCGGGACGAGCTGGAAGTAGATCGCCGTGATCACGAAGTTCACCGCGAACAGCAGCAGGAACGTGATGACCACCGACTGGTTGACCGCGTCCCCGACCCCCTTGGGGCCGCCGCCGGCGCGCAGCCCCTTGTAGCTGGCGACGACGCCGGCGATCAGGCCGAAGATGAGGGCCTTGATCTCACCGGACCAGAAGTCCTGGACCTGGGCCAGCGCGCTGAACGAGGCCAGGTAGGCCCCCGGCGTCCCGCCCTGCAGGATGACGTTGAAGAAGTAGCCACCGGTCACACCGACCACGCTGACCAACCCGTTGAGCAGTACCGCCACCAGCATGGACGCGAGGATCCGGGGGACGACGAGGCGCTGGATCGGGCTGATGCCCAGGACCTCCATCGCGTCGATCTCGTCCCGGATCTTGCGGGCGCCGAGGTCGGCACAGATCGCCGAGCCGCCGGCCCCGGCGATCAGCAGGGCGGTGACGATCGGGCTGGCCTCGCGCAGCACGGCCAGCACCGACGCCGACCCGGTGAAGGACTGGGCGCCCAGCTGCCGGGTCAGCGACCCCAGCTGCAGCGCGATCACCGCACCGAAGGGGATCGCGACCAGCGCCGTGGGCAGGATCGTGACGCTGGCGACGAACCAGGTCTGCTGGATGAACTCCCGCAGCTGGAACGGCCGCCGGAAGATCGCCCGGAAGGTGTCCAGGGCGAAGGCGAACAGGTTGCCGCTGGCCCGCAACGGGCGCAGCGGGGAGAGCGTGCCGTCGAGCAGGCCGGGGGCCTTCGGGCGGTCGGGCGCACTGGTCACCGCTCGCCCCGCGGTGCCGCGATCACCTGGGTGGCCGCCAGGTCGGCACCGGGCTCGCTGCGCCAGTGCCGCCCGGTGCTCGGCTCGGTGGTGGGCTCGTAGACCCCGGCGTCGGCCAGCGACAGCAGGTCCGGCGGCAGCGAGGCGCGGATCGCCGCAGCGGTGGCCGGGTCGAAGGTGTGCAGCATCCGGGCCACCCGCTCCTGGCGGCGGCGCACCGCCTTGCGCTCGGGCAGACCGGGCGAAGGCTCCAGCTGCGGCGGGACGGCGTCCCCACCCGAGGCGCCCTTGGGGCCGACGCCGTTGTGGTCGTCCCCACCCCGCGCCTCCAGGGCGGCCATCTCGGCCTCGACCTGGGCGACGTCCTTCTCCTCGCTCATCCCGATCGGCCCCTCGCGCCGGCCGTTGAGGAACTGGCGGACGACGGGTTCCTGGCTGGTCAGCAGCTGCTCGCGGGGACCGAACATCGCCAGGTTCCGGCGGAAGAGCAGACCCAGATTGTCCGGCACGGTGCGCGCGGTGCCGATGTCGTGGGTGACGATCAGGAAGTTCGCGTCGATCTGCGCGTTCAGGTCGACGATCAGCTGGTTGAGGTAGGCGACGCGGACCGGGTCGAGGCCGGAGTCCGGCTCGTCGAACAGGATCACCTCCGGGTCCAGCACCAGCGCTCGCGCGATGCCGGCGCGCTTGCGCATCCCGCCGGAGATCTCCCCGGGCAGCTTCCCCTCGGTGCCGGCCAGGCCGACCATGTCCATCTTCTCCAGGACGATCCGCCGGACCTCGGACTCGCTCTTCTTGGTGTGCTCGCGCAGCGGGAAGGCGACGTTGTCGTAGAGGTTCATCGAGCCGAAGAGGGCGCCGTCCTGGAACAGCACGCCGAACAGCCGGCGGACGTCGTAGAGCTCGCGCTCGCTGCAGGTCACGATGTCGGTGTCGCTCATGACGATCGAGCCGCGCTCGGGCTTGAGCAGCCCGACCAGCGACTTGAGGAAGACCGACTTGCCGGTGCCCGAGGGGCCGAGCATCACCGAGATCTCGCCCGGCGGCAACGTCAGGGTGACATCGCTCCAGATGTTCTGGCTGCCGAAGGACTTCGTCAGCCCTTCGACCTGCACCGCGACGCCCACGTGGTTCCTCCCCGTGCTCCGGCTTCGTCGCCGGTCCCCCACCCGTCACCGTGACGAGCCACGGCAGTGTGCGACGCCCCGACCCATCCAGCGACCTACTCACGGGTAACGACGACGCGGGCCACAGGTTACGTGGGTCACGCCGGGAAGGTGACGCGGGTCGCTCACACGACCCCCGAACGCAGCAGGGGCCGACCCACCGGAGTGGATCGGCCCCTGCACGCGTGCGGGTGGTGCTACCCGGTGGCCGGAGCCGCCGGGTGGGAGGTCACGTGACCGTGACGTACCCGGCAGCCGGAGCCGCCGGGTGGGGGGTCACTTGACGGTGACGGTCGCCCCGGCGCCCTCGAGGGCAGCCTTGGCCTTCTCCGCGGCGTCCTTGGCGACCTTCTCCAGGACCGGCTTCGGCGCGCCGTCGACCAGGTCCTTGGCCTCC
>JAOPWG010000357.1 GCA_025965775.1 Modestobacter sp.
AGGGCCAGGACTTCTTCTTCCGCAAGATCGTCCGGGACGGCGGGGTCGCGCTGACCTGGCTGGCCGGCCAGGTGCAGGCCACGATCGACGCCGAGGCCGGCAACGGGCGGCTCAAGGAGGAGCGGGCCCTGCTGGCGACCGCGCTGGGCGACGTCCAGGGGATGCTGACGGCGATGTTCGGTCAGGCCATGGCCGCCCAGGAGGACCCGGCCGGCCTCTACAAGGTCGCCCAGAACACCTCGCGCCTGCTGCTGTCCACCGGCGAGCTGATCACCGCCTGGCTGCTGGTCCGCCAGTCCGAGGTGGCCCTGGCCGCGCTGTCCGGCGAGGTCAGCGAGAAAGACCGGCACTTCTACGACGGCAAGCTGGCCGCCACGCGCTTCTTCTGTACCCAGGTGCTGCCGAAGCTGACCGCCGAGCGGTTCATCGTGGAGAACACCGACAACGCGCTCATGGAGGTCGACGAGGCCGCGTTCTGACCCCTCGCGCACCGTCGACGGCGGCCGTTCTCCCGACCCGGGAGGCGGCCGCCGTCGCGTCCCGGGCCGGTCAGGCGTGACCGGGCCCGACGCCGGGCATGGCAGGGACGACGCCCCCGATCCGAGGAGATCCCATGAGCGACCCGACCGGCTACCACGAGTCCGCCGACACCGCGGACACCGACGAGAACCTCATCGACGGGAAGACCGGTGACGACGTGAGCGACAAGGGCGCCGCGGACACGGTGCTCACCACCGATGACGAGGCCCAGCGGGAGGACAGCGTGGCGCGGCCGGGAAACAGCTGACCGGGGGGCCGGCGCGGCAGTACTGCGCCGGCACCCCGCCGGTCTCAGACGCCCGCGACGATGCCGGAGAGGTCCCGGGCCATCTGGGTCGCCTCCCGGGAGGCGCCGCTCATGGCCTCCTGCGCCTGCGCGGTCGAGGCGTTCTGCTCCTGGACCGCGGCCGCGATCGTCGACTGGCTCTCCACGACCCCGGCGATGACCGCCTGGATGCTGGCCAGCGCGGCGCCGGCCGCGGTCACGTCGGCACGCACGGCGACGACCACCCCGCGGATCCGCTCGGTGGCCCGGGCCGTCTCCAGCGCGAGGTCCTTCACCTCACCGGCGACGACGGCGAAGCCCTTGCCGGCGTCCCCCGCGCGGGCGGACTCGATGGTCGCGTTGAGCGCCAGCAGGTTGGTCTGGTCGGCGATGCCGGAGATGCTGCTGGCGATCTGGTCGATCTCGCCCATGGTGGCCGCGAGCCGGTCCATGGTGACGGCGCTACCGCGGGACTGCACGCTGGCCTCCTGGGCGGTGGTGCTGGCCCGGTTGGCCGCGGTGGAGATCTCCTCGATCGCCGCGCGGAGGCCCTCCATGACCGATGTCGCCGTCCCCACGTTGTCCTCCAGCCGACGCCCGGCCTCCTCCAGCGCGGTCAGCTGACCGGCCATCCCCGCGGCGCGCTCCCCCCGCTCACGCAGCCGCCGGGCCTCCTCCTCGGCCGCGGCCGCCCGTTCGGCGGCCAGTTCGGCCTGCGCCTGCACCTGGGCGGCCTGCTGCTCCTCGGCGCGGGCCTGCTCGGCGCGGCGGGCCCGCTCGGCCTCCTCGGTGAACTTCCAGCCGTAGGCCAGGAACGTCGCTTCGGCCAGTAGGAAGACCGCGTGCAGGCCGGCGAACAGCAGCGGAGCGTGCTGTGCCTGCGAGGTGGAGAACACCGACATCGGCATCGACAGGCTCATGGCGGCGTGGTGGACGGCGACGAAGGCCACCGCCAGCAGGAACGGGATCCAGTTCTGGTAGAGCGCCACCAGCGCGAGGATGACGTAGAACCAGATGTGCAGGTCGGTGAGCCCGCCCCCGACGTGCACCAGGACGTCGGCGCCGACCATCAGGCCCAGGCTCACCGCACTGGCCCGGGCAGCCTGCCCGGAGGCGACCTGTCCCACCAGGACCAGTGCGAGCATGACGGCCAGCTGTCCCCAGAGCAGGACGCCCTCGACGCCACGGAGCACGCCGATGCCGGCCAGCACCGGCAGGTGCAGAGCCAGGATGACCGAAAGGACCCGGTGGCGCGCCGCGAAGCTCGGCTCGTCCAGGGGCACGGTGCGCGGGATGCGGGAGCTGCGTCCGACCGGCTGTGCGGCCGCGCTGCCGGACAGGCGTGGAATCCTTATCACACCCGCTGTTTCGGCAGACGGGCGGGGGACTGTAGTCCAGCGGGTGACCGGTCCGTCGCGGACGGTTCCCCGGGGCCGCCCCACCCGGCTCGACCGCGCGGCGCGACGGTCCTAGGTTCCCGGCATGGCTGTCGAGCAGTACCTGGACGGGCGTCGCGCACTGGTCACCGGAGGCGGCTCGGGCATCGGCCGGGCCTGTGCCGTCCGCCTGGCCGCGGCCGGCGCCACCGTGGTGGTCGCCGACCGCGACGCCGGCACCGCCGAGACCGTCGCGGCCGAGGTCGGCGGGACCGCAGTGACCGTCGACCTCTCCGATCTCGACGCGGTCGACGCCCTCGACCTGGACGTCGACGTGCTGGTCAACAACGCGGGCCTGCAGCACGTCGCGCCGCTGCACGAGTTCCCGGTCGACCGGTTCTCGCTGATCCTCCGGCTGATGCTCGAGGCGCCGTTCCGGCTGGTCCGCGGCGCGCTCCCGCACATGTACGGGCGCGGGTGGGGCCGGGTGGTGAACATCAGCTCGGTGCACGGTCTGCGGGCCTCGCCCTACAAGTCGGCCTACGTCACCGCCAAGCACGGTCTCGAGGGGCTGTCCAAGGTGATCGCACTGGAGGGCGCCGCGCACGGCGTGACGTCCAACTGCGTCAACCCGGCCTACGTGCGCACGCCCCTGGTCGAGGGACAGATCGCCGACCAGGCCCGGGCGCACGGCATCTCCGAGGACCAGGTCGTCGAACAGGTGATGCTGGCCCCGGCCGCCGTCAAGCGGCTGATCGAGCCGGCCGAGGTCGCCGAGGCGGTCGCCTACCTGTGCTCCCCCGCGGCGGCCTCGATGACCGGCAGCTCGCTGGTGATGGACGGCGGGTGGAGCGCCTCCTGAGGCGCCCTACCCTGGGCGGGTGCGCACGGGCCTGCTCTCCTCCCCGGCGGTCCTCCCCGAGGCCGGGTGGACGGCGCGGCAGCGAGCGCACGAGGAGCGGGTGGAGCCCTGGGTCGGGCCGCACCAGCAGCGCCGCCACGAGGGTCGCACCCACCCGGTGCTGGACTTCCTGTTCACCTACTACTCCCACACCCCCGGGCGGCTGCGCCGCTGGCACCCGCAGCCCGGCCAGGTCCTCCTCGGGGAGGCCGCACGCGAGCGGCTGGACTGGCCCTTCCACACCCGGGTCGCCGTCCGCGACGACCGGGGGCGGGAGACGACCGGCGTGGCCCTCGACGTCCCGGCGTTCCTGGCGCGGCGCCGGGACGCGGTGGCCTGGATGGCCGGCCTGCTGCGGGCCACCGCCGGGCGGCCGGCCGCCTTCGGCTGTTTCGGGCTGCACGAGTGGGCGATGGTCTACCGCCCCGAGGACGGCGCCGTCCGGCACGACGCCGTGCCGCTGCGCCTGGGCGCGGCCGGCACCGCCGCCGTGGTCGACTCCTCCCGGGTGCAGTGCAGCCACGTGGACGCCTTCCGGTTCTTCACCCCGCGCGCCCGGCCGCTGAACACCCTGCAGCCCACCCGCGACACCCAGGCGCAGCTGGAGCAGCCGGGGTGCCTGCACGCGACCATGGACCTCTACAAGTGGGCCTACAAGCTCGGGCCGGCCTGCCCCGGGGAACTGGTGGCCGACTGCTTCGAACTCGCCGTCGCGGTCCGCGAGCTGGACATGCGGGCCTCCCCCTACGACCTGGCCGACCTCGGCTACCCGCCGGTCCGGATCGAGACCGCGGAGGGCAAGGCGGAGTACGTCGCCGCCCAGCGACGGTTCGCCGACCAGGGGGCGGCGCTGCGGAGACGACTGCTGGACGTCTGCGACGCGCTGCTCGGCTCGCCCTGAGTGCGGCAGATGAGGGTGACAGATGGGTCCGTCTCCCCTGCTGATGGTGTATGAGGTGCACGCCGCAACGTCACAGGGTGAGGAGAAGCACGGTGGGCGCTGACGACGTCGAGGTGGTTCGACGGCTGTACGCCGCGGTCAACGACGGGGACATGGCCGCAGCAGCAGCCTGCTTCACGCCCGACGCCCGGTGGACTCTGCCCGGCCGCAGCCCCATCGCAGGCACGCACGTGGGCTGGGACCAGATCTACGACCGGTTCCTGGCGAAGCTGGCACCGCTGTCCGGAGGCACTTTCCGCGCTGAGCTGCTGGACGTGACGCTCGGCGAGCGGTTCGTCGTCGCGGTGCAACACGCAACCGCCGCGCTGGACGGACGGATCCTGGACGTGACCGGATGCCAGCTGATGGAGATCACCGGCGGGCGCATTTCCCGTGTTCGCGGGCACTACTCCGATCAGGAGGCGCTGGACTCCTTCTGGCGGGCGCCGTAGCGGCATCCACGACGCCTGACGCCGCCTTCTGGGCGGCTATTGCGGGCGGCGAAGAAATGGACCCGTGTCATCACTCTCATCAGCCGTACTCAGCTCGCCCTGACCCCGCCGTCGTGACGTCGTACCGTCGGGAGGTGACCGCCACCCGCACCGACCGCTGGATCCCCCTCGAGGGGACGACGAACACCCGAGACCTCGGGGGCCTGCCCACCCGGGACGGCGGGACGACGCAGTACGGCCGGGTACTGCGCAGCGACAACCTGCAGACCCTCACCGTGCCCGACGTGCAACTGCTGGTCGGCGAGCTGGGGCTCAGCGACGTCATCGACCTGCGCACCACCGCGGAGGTGCTGCTGGAGGGCCGGGGGCCGCTACGCGAGCTCTCGACGGTGACCCACCGGCACTTCACGCTGCTGCCCGAGCGCGGGCAGCGCACCGACGTGTTCGCCGTCGAGGAGGACGACGAGCAGGTCCGCGCCCACCTGCCGGGCGACTGGGTCGAGTCGGTGCTCCCGCGTGCGACGGCCCCCGGGGGCGAGGACGAGTCCCCCGCCGTCCGGTCGTACCTGGGGTACCTGGTCGACGGACGGGACAACGTGCTGGCCGCGCTGCGGTCCCTGGCCGGCGGCGGTCCCGGGGCCGCGGTCGTGCACTGCGCCGCCGGCAAGGACCGGACCGGCGTGGTCTGCGCCCTGGCCCTGTCGGTCGCCGACGTCGAGCGCGAGGCGGTGATCGCCGACTACGCGCAGACCGCCGAGGTGATCGACGCCCTGGTGGCCAAGCTGGCCGCCAGCCCGACCTACGCCGAGGACATGGCCCGCCGGGACACCGCGAGTCACACCCCGCGCGCGGAGTCGATGCGCCGGGTGCTGGAGCTGCTCGACCAGCGGCACGGCGGCCCGGTCGGGTGGCTCTCCGAGAACGGCTTCGGCGACGCCGAGCAGGCCGCGCTGCGGGCGCGGC
>JAOPWG010000376.1 GCA_025965775.1 Modestobacter sp.
GCGTCTCGCCCTCGACGTACTCCATGACGATGTAGGGGGTCGCGCCGGTGGTGGTGCGGTCCTCGCCGGTGTCGTAGACGGCCACGATCGCCGGGTGGTTCAGCGACGCGGCGGCCTGCGCCTCGCGGCGGAAGCGGACCTGGGACGACGGGTCGCGGGCGAGGTCGTGGCGCAGCACCTTCACCGCGACCTCGCGGCCAAGCCGCAGGTCGCGGCCGCGGTGGACCTCCGCCATGCCGCCGCGGCCGAGCACCCCGCCGATCTCATAGCGCTCACCGAGCACCTGGGGGGTGGTCATCGGAGGTCCTCTCGGGCAGTGCGGTGGGGCGACGGGGCCGCGCGGAACGGCCCGGCGGGGAGCGTAACCGCCGGTCTGTCCGACGCCGGGACGACCCGGGCGGGCTGTGACGGGTGGGTCACGGGGTAGCCGTGCTCGTCGTGGGTGCCTCGGAGGTGGTCGTCGCCGTGGGCGCCGTGGGTGCCTCGGAGGTGGTCGTCGCCGTGGTGGTCGTGGGTGCCGCGGAGGTGGTCGTCGCCGGCGCCCGGGTGGTCGTCGCGGGCGGCTGGGTGGTGGTGACGTTTCCCCCGCCCGTGGCGTTGTCGGGCGCCCATCCGTTCTCGGCGACGTAGATCGTCACCGTGGTGCCGGGGGCCACGGCCGTCTCTGCGGGGTCGGTGGTGGCCACGGTCGCCCGGCCGAGCTGGCGGCCGGTCGCCTGCATCTGCGCCTGGCTGGCAGCATGCCGGTTGACGGTGAGGCCCTTGCTCTCCAGGTCGCGCTGGACGTCGTCGGCGTTCTTGCCGACATAGGTGCTGGTGTCGACGTACACGCTGCCGGCGGAGGCACTGGTGCCGGTCGGGGCCGAGCTGATGGTCACCGACGTGGGGGTGGTCGCGGTGCCACCGCTGCCCTGGTTCCCGCCGCCGGACAGCAGCATGGCGGCGCCGCCGCCCACGAGCAGCAGCAGGACGAGCCCGGCCAGTGCCCAGAGCAGCCGCCGGCGGTTGCGTGGTCCCCCGTCGTCCGGCCCGAGGTCGTCGTAGCCGTCACCGTCGTGGCCGTCCCCGTTGCCGCCGACGACGGGCGGTCCGGCCAGCGGAGGCATGGGGCGGGGGGCGGTCCGCGGTCCGGTCGGCGGGCCGCCGGAGGCCGGCAGCACGGTGGTCATGTCACCGGCACCGGTCACCACCCGCGTGGTGGCGGTGGGCGGTGGGAGCACTCCGCCGCGGGCGATGACGCGGACGGCGGCAGCGACCGCGGCGCCGTCGGTGAAGCGTGCGGCCGGGTCCTTGGCCAACGCCCGTTCCACCAGGGCCCGCACGGGCGCCGGCACGTCGGGGGGCAGCGGTGGTGGCGGCCGGTTGATCTGGGCCAGCGCGATGGCCACCTGCGACTCACCGTCGAAGGGACGGGCGCCGGCCAGGCACTCGTAGGCCAGGACCCCCAGGGAGTAGACGTCCGAGGCGGCGGTGACCGGCATCCCCTGCGCCTGCTCGGGGGACAGGTACTGGGCGGTGCCCACGACCATGCCGGTGCGGGTCAGCGGGGCGGCGTCCCGGGCCCGGGCGATGCCGAAGTCGGTCAGCTTGACCACGCCGTCGGGCCGGACGATCAGGTTCCCCGGCTTGATGTCGCGGTGCACCATCCCGGCGTCGTGCGCCGCGGACAGCCCTTCGGCGGCCTGGCCGACCACGTCCAGCGTGCGCTCGGGGGACAGCCGGCCCTGCTCGGCCAGCACGGTCACCAGCGGCTTGCCCTCGACGTACTCCATGACCAGGTAGGCGACCCGCTGGCCGTCCTGGGTGCTCTCGCCGTAGTCGTAGACCGAGGCGATGTTGGGATGCGACAGCGCCGCGGTGTGCCGGGCCTCGTTGCGGAAGCGGATGAGGAAGCTCGGGTCGCTGGTGTACTCGCTGCGCAGCACCTTGGCCGCGACCGTGCGGCCCAGCGTGCGGTCGCGGGCGCGCCAGACCTCGCCCATCCCGCCACTGGCGATGGGCCCGATGATCTCGTAGCGCCCCGCCAGGACGCTGCCCACGTGGACGGCCATCAGCCGCCGCCGTGCGCGTTGAGGTAGGCCTGGATGACCTGCTTGGCGACGGGCGCGGAGATGTCGCCGCCGGTCCCGGTGCCCTCCGTGCCGCTCTTCCCGCCGTTCTTGATGAAGACCGCGACGGCGATCTGCGGGTCGTTGGCCGGGGCGAACCCGGTGAACCACGTGTGCGGCGGGGCGCCGTCCCCGGTTGTGCCGACCTCCGCCGTCCCGGTCTTGCCGGCGACCTGGACGCCGTCGATGCGCGCCTTCCGGCCGGTGCCGTTGGCCACCACGCTGGTCATCATCTGCGTCAGCTCTCCGGCGACGTTGGCGGAGACCGGCCGGCTCATCTCCTTGGGGTCGGTCTGGTCGATGACCGTGAGGTCCGGCGCCTGGACGGAGTCGACCAGGTAGGGCTTCATCAGCGTGCCCTTGTTGGCGATGGCTGCGGAGATCATCGCCGCCTGCATCGCGGTCAGCTGGACGTCCTTCTGCCCGATCGCACTCTGGCCCAGCGCGGCGTCGTCCGCGATGTCGCCGATCGTGCTCGGCACGACGTGCAGGGGCATGTCGAAGCCGCTACTGCCATCGATGCCGAACGCCTCCGCCATGGTGCGCACCTTGCTCTCGCCCAGGGTGATGCCGAGCTGGGCGAAGGCGGTGTTGCAGGAGATGGTCAGCGCGTCGATCAGGGCCTGGTCGGCACCGCCGTTGCAGCTCTCCCCGTTGTAGTTGTGCAGCTCGCTGCCCCCGAGGCGGAGCGTGTTCGGGGCCGGCACGGTCGTGGTGGGGGTGTAGTTACCGCTCTCCAGCGCCGCGGCGGCGACCACCAGCTTGAACACCGAGCCCGGCGAGTAGCGCTCGCCGAGGGCCTGGTTGGACAGCGGATCGGCGTTGCCGCCGGTGGGCACGAGCGACTGTCGGTAGGCGCGGATGGCGGCCGGGTCGTGGGAGGACAGCTGCCCCGGGTCGTACGTCGGCGTGCTCGCGAGGCCGAGGATGGCGCCGGTCTTCGGGTTCAGTGCGACCACGGCTCCGGTGACGCCCTGCAGGGCGTTCATCGCCGCCTCCTGCACCGCCGGGTCCAGGGTGAGCGACACGTTCCCGCCGGCCGGGTCCCGGCCGGTGAACAGGTCACCCAGCCGCCGGACGACCAACCGGGGGTCGGAGCCCGAGAGCACGTCGTTCTCCACCTTCTCCAGGCCGGAGTTGCCGTAGACGAGGGAGTACGCGCCGGTGACCGGGGCGTAGACCGGGCCGTGGGGATACCGGCGCAGGTAGGTGAGCTGGTCGTTGGTCTTCTCCGACAGCGCGATCGGGTTGCCGCCGATGACGATCGACCCCCGCTCCCGGTCGTACTCCTCGTAGAGCACGCGGGTGTTGCTGGGGTCGTCGCGCAGCGCGCTGGAGCGGACGACCTGGATGTAGTTGACGTTGAGGATCAGGAGGGTGAAGAGCGCGAGCACGCTGATCGCCACCCGGCGCAGTGGTGCGTTCACGGTTTCACCACCTCGGTGGGGGCGTCGACGAGCTTGGGTTGCGGCGTCGCGGCGGGGGTGGCCGGACGGCGGGCGGCGTCACTGATCCGGACCAGCAGCGCCACCAGCCCGAAGTTGGCGACCAGCGAGGACCCGCCGTAGGCGAGGAAGGGCGTGGTCAGGCCGGTCAGCGGCAGCAGCCCGGTGACGCCGCCGAGCACGACGAACACCTGCCAGGCGACGGCGAAGGCCAGGCCGGCGGCCAGCAGCTTGCCGAAGCCGTCCCGGACGACGAGGGAGGTGCGCAGGCCGCGCTCGACCAGGATCAGGTAGATCACGATCACCGCGACAAGACCGAACAGGCCGAGCTCCTCACCGATCGCCGAGGCGATGAAGTCGCTCTTGGCCACCGGCACCTGATCGGGGCGCCCGCCGCCGAGTCCGGCGCCGAACAGGCCACCGGTGCCCAGGCCGAACAGCGACTGGACGATCTGGTAGCCGCCGGTGTTCTTGTAGGCGAAGGGGTCCAGCCAGGTGTCGACCCGGACCCGGACGTGCCCGAAGATCTTGTAGGCGACGAACGCCCCGCCGGCGAAGAGGATCAGGCCGATGACCAGCCAGCTGGCGCGCTCGGTGGCGACGTAGAGCATCACCACGAAGATGCCGAACAGCAGCAGCGAGCTGCCCAGGTCCCGCTCGAAGACCAGCACCAGGATCGAGGCGAACCAGGCCAGGAGCACCGGGCCCAGGTCCCGGCCCCGGGGCAGCTCCAGGCGCAGCACCCGGCGGCTGGCCAGCGCCAGGACGTCCCGCTTGTCGACCAGGTAGGCGGCGAAGAAGATGATCAGGCAGATCTTGGCGAACTCACCGGGCTGGATCGAGAAGCCGGCGACCCGGATCCAGAGCTTGGCGCCGTAGACCTCGGAGATCGAGGCCGGCAGCAGCGCCGGGATGGCCAGCAGCACCAGGCCCACCAGCGCCAGGGTGTAGGCGAACCGGGACAGCAGCCGGTGGTCGCGGACGACGAGCAGCACCGCGACGAACAGCACCAGCCCGATGGTGGCCCACAACAGCTGTACGGGGGCGTCCTGGCTGGTCTGGCCGCCGCCGATCTGGGCGCCGGCGATGTCCAGCCGGTGGATCATCACCAGGCCCAGCCCGACCAGCATCGCCACGCAGGGCAGCAGCAGCGGGTCGGCATAAGGGGCGAACCTGCGGACGACGACGTGCGCGACCACCCACAGCGCGGTGAACCAGATACCGAAGGTGGCCAGCTCCGGGCGCAGTGAGCCGGTCACGGTGAGGTCGACGATGCACTGCGCGGCCAGCGTGATCAGGACCGCGAAGCCCAGCAGGGCCAGTTCGGTCCCGCGGCGCTTGGGGGACGTCGTGCCGGCCGGCGGCGTGCGCGGGTCGGTGGTGGGACCGGAGCTCGTCGGGGAAGTCACTAGTCGGCCTCCCGGCAGTCCACCTCCGAGCCGCCCGTCCGGGTGGGTGAGGCGCTCGTCGACCCCGTGGTCGTGTCCGGAGCCGGCACGGAGATGGTGACGGGGGAGGCCTGCGGGGTGAGACCGGGCTCGGTCGGCGGGGTCGGCGGGGGCGGCGTGGTCGGCGTGGTCGGCGTGGTCGGCGCGTCGTCCGTCGTGGTGCTGGGTGCGGTGGTGCGCGGGGTGGTCCGGCACAGCGGGAGCTGCTGGCCGCGCAGGTTGGCCAGGATCCGCTGGGCGTCGGCCCGGTCGTCGGCGGTGATGCCGGCGGTCACCCGGCTGCGGGCGGCCGGGGTGAGGTCGGCGGCCCCCATGCTCGTGGCCGCGTCCACCCGGTAGAGGTTCACGCCGACGATCGAGGCGTGCAGGCCCTGGAACACCGCCACCGGCTGACCCGCGGCGTCCTCCTGGACCCCGACGAACCAATGGCCCATCACGAACAGGTAGCTGCCGATCGCCACCGCGCCGAGGACCACGACCGCGGCCAGGGCCAGCAGCGCCGTGCGCAGCGGCCGGCGACGCCGGGGGGCCGGGGGGCCGCCGCCGAGGGTGACGGCCGCCGGGGC
>JAOPWG010000379.1 GCA_025965775.1 Modestobacter sp.
GGCCGCGGCCGACAGCCGGCCGGCCCACGCGGTGAGCCCGGCGTCGTCCACCCCGGCCCCGGCGGCCGCATCGGCCGCGGTGGCGAGGGACCGCGCGCCCCGGTCCAGCAGCGTGATGGCGCCGGCCCGGTTGCCACGGGCCGCGTGGGTGAGCCCGACCGCCAGCTGGGCCAGTCCCCGCCAGAGGTCGCGCTGCGCGTCGGGGCCGGTCTTCCAGGCGTCCTCGAGCACCTCGTGGGCGTGGAACGGGCGGCCGGCGTCCAACAGCTGCTGGGCCTCGGCGAGCGTCTCGTCCGGGGTCCGGACGACGCCCTCCGGGGCCCTCGGCTCCCCGACCGCACCACGGGGCAGCGGGCGGCCCAGTGCGTCGCGGGGCCGGGCGCTGCGGGCCCGCCCCTCGGCGTCCCGGTCGCGGCCCTGTCCGGTGGGCCCGGTCGGCGCGTCCACCGGCTCAGTCCAGGACGGTCGTCAACCGGACGTGCACGCCGGTCCCGTCCGGGGTGATGTCGACGTGGTCGCAGAGCTGGCGGGCCAGCCACAGGCCCATGCCGCCGAGCGAGAGGTCCTCGCCGTGAGCAGGGCCGTAGCCGATGAACGGGTCCTCGAACCCGGCCCCCCGGTCGGTGATGGTGCAGACCAGCCGGTCCGCGCCGGCCCACAGCCGCAGGCTGACCGGCGGCCGGCCGTGCCGCAGTGCGTTGGTGGTCATCTCGTCCACGGCGAGCAGGAAATCCTCGAGCGCGGTCTCCGAGCCCGGCGCCAACAGGGCGCCGGCGACCCGTGCGGCGAGCTGTCGGCGCAGCCCTCGCAGATCGCGGACGGCCTCGACCTGCACCAGCGGCTCGGTCTCCTCGAGCGGCTCGAGAGGGATCGGCAGGGACTGGAGATAGCGCTCCGGGTCGACGTGGTCGGGGTTGTGGTGCTCCCCGTCCGCCGCCATGAGCACCGGGTGGGTGGCCCGCGCGGTGGCGACCAGCGGCGGGAGGACCCGGCGGGTGTCGGTCACGCAGAGCGCCAGCACCGGCTCCTTGGCGACCTCGTGGTCCAGCACGGCCTCGAAGCGCTGCCACTCCCGCCAGGTCTCCGGGTCCGGGCCGGCCAGCGGCTCGAGGACCACCCGGACCAGCGAGCCCGCCTCGGTCCGGTGCCGCGCGGCGAGCCGGCGGACCGCGGTGACGGCGGCGGCCGCGCCGCTGCCGAACACGTCGGACCACTGGGCCCACCGGGTGGCGGGCTGGTCGCCCAGCACCGCGCGCAGCAGCGCGGCGGTGCCCTCGGTGCATGCGACGACGACCGGCTCGCCGGCGGCCATGCCGTCGCCGACGAATCTCTCCACCGCAGCGACGAGGTCGGCGTCCGAGTCCGCGACGAGAGCGCGATGACCCCCGGACCCCGTCGCCCCGTCCATGCGCGCGAGCCCCCGTCCGTGCCGTCGCTGGCTGCCCGGCGGCAGCTGTTCGGACGATCCCTACCCGGCGTCGACCGTCCTAGGCCTCGACCTGCTCATCCGGGTCAGAGCCTGCCTCATGCGTGCGGCACCCGCCGGGAGGGGTTGCCCACGACCGGGTTCCGTGGAGGATGGGAGTCGAGGACGGCCACGCCCCACGGCGTGCCGCCCCCGCACCGACCCGCGGTCGACGTCGACCGGTCCGGACCTGGAGGGGGTGGCCGATGGCCGCCACGGCAGCGATCTTCGGTTCCTCCTCGGCCGACCCCGTCGACCGGGGCCAGGACGTCCTGCGCGACCTGGACGCCGCCCGGGCACACGTCGCCGCCACCGCCTTGCGGTCGGTACCTCCGGGCCCGGTGGGGCTCGAACTCGAGGCGCATCTGGTCGACCTGGGTGCGCCCGCCACCCGGGTGCCCTGGGACCGGGTGACCGCCGCGGTGGCCGCCCTGCCCCCGCTGCCCGGTGGCAGCCGGGTCACCCTGGAGCCGGGCGGGCAGGTGGAACTCTCCGGCCCACCGCTCGCCGACGTGACGGCCGCGGTGTCCGCGCTGCGGGACGACACCGACGTCGTCCGAGCGGGACTGCGCGCCGCCGGCCTCGGCCTGGCCCACCTGGGAGCGGACCCGTGCCGGCCCGCCCGCCGGGTCAGCCCGGGACCGCGGTACATGGCGATGGAGGAGCACTTCGCAGCCGTGGGCTGCCTGGCGGCCGGCGCGGCGATGATGAGCTCGACGGCGTCCCTGCAGGTCAACCTCGAGGCAGGCCCGGCGTCGGGGTGGGCTGAGCGGGTGGCACGGGCGCACGCCCTCGGGCCGGTGCTGGTCGCCGTTTCCGCCTGCTCACCGATGCTGGCCGGTCGCGAGACCGGGTGGCGCTCCAGCCGGCAACGGGTCTGGGGTGAGGTGGACCAGTCCCGCTGCGGTCCGCTGCTCGGGCGGGACGCACCGGCGGCCGAGTGGGCCCAGTACGCGCTGGCCGCCCCGGTGATGCTGGTCCGCGACCGGTCGGGCCGTGTCGCACCGGTCCGCGGCCGGACATCCTTCGCCACCTGGGTGACCGGTGGTCGGCTGGGCGGTCGCCGGCCCACCGCCGCCGACCTCGACTACCACCTCACCACCCTGTTCCCGCCGGTACGGCTGCGCGGGTTCCTGGAGATCCGCTACCTCGACGCCGCACCGCGACCGTGGTGGCCGGCGCTGGCTGCGGTGACGACGACGCTGCTGGACGTGCCGGCGGCGGCCGACGCCGCGGCAGCCGCCGCTGGACCCGTGGCCGGCGCCTGGGACCGC
>JAOPWG010000387.1 GCA_025965775.1 Modestobacter sp.
TAGTAGGCCATCGGCACGGGGATGGGGACGTTGATCCCGATCATCCCGACCTCCACCTCGTGCTGGAACCGCCGGGCGGCGCCGCCGTCGTTGGTGAAGATCGCGGTGCCGTTGCCGTACTGGTTGGAGTTGATGAGCGCGAGGCCCTCCTCGTAGGTGTCCACGCGCAGGACGACGAGCACCGGGCCGAAGATCTCGTCGGTGTAGACGCTCATGTCGGTCGACACGTGGTCGAGCACCGTCGGGCCGAGCCAGAAGCCGTTCTCCTCGCCGTCCGGGTTCACGTCCCGGCCGTCGACGACGACCTTCGCGCCGGCCTCCTCGCCGGCGTCGATGTAGCCGGCGACCCGGTCGCGGTGCTCCCGGGTGACCAGCGGCCCCATGTCGCACCCGCGGCGGCCGTCCCCGGTGCGCAGGGTCGCGGCCCGCGCGGCGATGCGCGCCACGAGGTCGTCACCGACCCCGCCGACGGCGACCAGCGTGCTGATCGCCATGCACCGCTCGCCGGCCGAGCCGAAGCCGGCGTTGACCGCGGCGTCGGCGGCGAGGTCCAGATCGGCGTCGGGCAGCACGAGCATGTGGTTCTTCGCGCCGCCGAGGGCCTGCACCCGCTTGCCGGCCCGGGTGCCGTTCTCATAGACGTAGCGCGCGATCGGGGTCGAGCCGACGAAGGACACCGACTGGACGTCGGGGTGCTCGAGCAGCCGGTCGACGGCGACCTTGTCGCCCTGGACGACGTTGAAGACCCCGTCGGGCAGCCCGGCCTCCCTCCACAGCTCGGCCACCCACAGCGCCGCCGACGGGTCCTTCTCACTCGGCTTGAGGACGACGGTGTTGCCGGTGGCGATGGCGACCGGGAAGAACCACATGGGCACCATGGCGGGGAAGTTGAACGGGCTGATCACCGCCACGGGGCCCAGTGGCTGACGCACCGAGTGCACGTCGACGCCGGTGGAGGCGTTCTCGGTGAAGCCGCCCTTGAGCAGGTGCGGCACGCCGCACGCGAACTCGACCACTTCCTGGCCGCGGGACACCTCGCCGAGGGCGTCGTCGAGCACCTTGCCGTGCTCGGCGGTGATCAGGGCGGCCAGCTCGGGCTTCCGGGCGTTCAGCAGTTCCCGGAAGGCGAACAGCACGGCGCTGCGCCGGGTGAGGGAGGTGTCGCGCCAGCCGGGGAAGGCCGCGGTCGCGGCGGCGACCGCGGCATCGACCTCCGCGGTGTCGGCGAGGGCGACCTCGCCGGTCACCTCGCCGGTGGCCGGGTCGGTCACGGAGGCGGTGCGGCCGCTGGTGCCCTCGCGCCGTGCGCCGTCGATCCAGTGGGGGATGAGGGTGGGCATGGGGAGCCTCTCTCAGGTCAGGGAGTGGTGGCGTCGGGGAAGTGCTTGGTGACCAGCTCGCGGATCGCGTCGAGCATCCGGACGCCGGACTCCCGCGCCTGGTCGTCCCACCCGAAGACACAGGTGGTGAGCACGCCGTCGAAGCCGATGCCGGCCAGGGCCGAGAAGAGCTCGTCGAAGTCGACGTCGCCGCGGCCGATCTCCATGTGCTGGTGGACGCGGACGGGATTGCCGGGCGGGTTGGTGATGTAGCGCAGCCCGTCGGAGGCGGTGTGGTCCATCGAGTCGGCGACGTGCACGTGGGTGAGCAGGTCACCGGCGTGCGGGACGATCCCGGTGGCGTCGTCGCCCTGGTGGAAGGTGTGCGGCGCGCAGTAGAGGAAGGACACCAGCGGCGAGTCGATGCCGCGCACCATGTCGATCGCGGGGTGCCCCAGTTCGATGAAGTCGTCAGGATGGGGTTCGAGCGCGAGCCTCACGCCCTCCCGCTCGAAGACCGGCAGCAGCTCCTCCATCGACCGCCAGAACATCGCCTCGGCGAGCTCGGGGGCCTCGGGGCGCCCGTTGAACTCGCTGTTCATCGTGTCCACGCCCAGCTCGACGCAGATCTCGATGGCTCGCTTCCAGTAGCGGACGGCGGCCTGCCGCTCGACCTCACCGGGGCCCGACCAGCGCATCACGGGCAGCAGCGAGGTCACCCCGACCCCGGCGGCAGCCAGCCTGGACCGCAGCGCGCGGACGGTCGCCAGGTCGACCCGGGGGTGCTGGAAGAACGGGACGAAGTCCTCCCGCGGCGAGAGCTCCATCCACTCGTAGCCCATCGCGGCAACGACGTCGGGCAGCTCCAGCAGCGGCGTCGTCCGCAGCATCTGCGGGTCCAGTGCGATCCTCATCGCTGCGCCAGCCCGACCTCGGTCCGCTGCCCCGAGCGCAGCGCCTCGACGCCGGCCGTGCAGACGGCCGAGGCCGCGTAGCCGTCCCAGACACCCGGGCCGTCGATCGTGCCGCGGCGGGCCGCGTCCACCCACCGCTGCACCTCGATGTCGTAGGCGCGGCCGAACCGCTCGCGGAAGCCGGGGGCGATACCGGTGACCCGGACCGCGCCGGAGGAGCCGCCGCTCTGCCGGACCAGGCCGAGGTCCAGACCGATCATCGCGCTGCCGTCCTCGGCGACGACCTCGGTGCGCACCTCGTAGGCGACCCCGGTGCTGACGAAGCACTCGACGTCGACGATCCGGCCGCTGGCCATCTCGAGGACCACCAGCAGCGGGTCGGACTGACCGGCGAACGCGTGCCGGCTCGGCCGGGGCCGCAGCACGGTGACGGCCGTGATCTCCTCGTCGAGCAGGAAGCGGGCGACGTCGACCTCGTGCACCACCGAGTCGGTGATCATCATCTCGCTGGTGAAGTGCGGCGGGACGGCGGCGTTGCGGTGCGCGCAGTGCACCACCAGCGGCTCGCCGATCTCGCCGGAGGCGATCAGCGCCCGCAGCTGGGCGTACTCGGGGTCGAACCGGCGCATGAAGCCCACCTGGACCAGCCGCCGGCCGGTGCGCGCCGCGTACTCGTCCTCGGCCCGGACGACGGCCAGCGAGCTCTCCGCGTCCATCGTCAGCGGCTTCTCGCAGAGCACCGGGATGCCCCGCTCGATGCAGGCCAGCACCTGCTCCTGGTGGAACTGACCCGGGGTGGCGAGGACCACCGCGTCCACCTCGGGGTCGGCGATCGCCGCCAGCGGGTCGGCGATCACCCGGCAGCCGGGCACCTCCGCGGCGATCTGCTCGGCCTTCGGGGCGTTGGCGTCGCTGACGGCCACCACCCGGGCGCCGGAGATGCGGCTGTGCAGTCGGGCCACGTGGTCGGCGCCCATCATGCCGACGCCCAGGACGGCGACGCGCAGCTCGCCGGACGGGACGTCGGCCAGCGCCGGCAGCACCCCGGCGGCGGTCTCGGCGGTGGTCATGCCCGGTCCTCCGCAGCGGTCGCGACGGTCTTCGGCGTCCCGAGCTCCAGCGTGCGGAGGCCGCAGCCACGGATGTAGACGTGGGTGCGCTGGGCGATCGGCAGCGGCACGTCGGGAGCGCACGGGTAGAGGTCGTGCTCGACGATCGCGAACACGTCCAGGCCGTGCTCCTCGATCGCCTGCAGCAGCGGCGGGTAGTCCGGGACGCCGCGCGGGGGCTCGGTCATCGCGCCCATCTGCACCGCGTCCGGCCAGGTGATGTCCTCGGCGAGTACCCGGTCGATGACGGCGGGGTCGACCTGCTTGAGGTGCAGGTATCCGATGCGTTCCGGGTAGCGCCGGATCAGGTCCAGGTTGTCACCGCGGTAATAGCTGACGTGGCCGGTGTCCAGGCACAGCGGCACGTAGGCGGGGTCGGTGTCGGCCAGGAACCGCTCGATGTCGGTCTGGTACCCGACATGGCTCTCCGCGTGCGGGTGGAAGGCGATGCTCAGGCCGTACTCCTCCTGCACGGCGCGGCCCAGCCGGTCCACGCCGGTCGTCATGTCCCGCCACGCCTCCGGTGTGAGGTCCCGGGACTCGACGTCGGCACCGGTCTTCTGGTCGCGGAAGGTGTCGGGGATGACGACGACGTGGGTCCCGCCCATCGCCTTGGTCAGCGCGGCGACGTCCTTGACCTGGCTCCAGACCGCGTCCCAGGAGTCGGGCCGGTGCAGGTGCTCGAACACCGTGCCGGCCGTGACCCGCAGGCCCCGCGAGCCCAGCTCGTCGGTCAGCTGCGCCGGGTCGGTGGGCAGGTAGCCGTAGGGCCCGAGCTCGATCCACTCGTAGCCGCAGGCGCTCACCTCGTCCAGGAACCGTTGCCAGGGCACCTGCTGCGGGTCGTCGGGGAACCAGACACCCCAGGAGTCGGGGGCCGACCCGATCCGGATCCGGCTGGTGCCCCGCTGCGTCTGCTCCGGCGCCGCCTGGCTCTGCGTGCTCATCTGTCTTCCTCCGTGGCCGTCTGCGGTGGGCGGTGGTCAGGGCTGTGCGTCGGTGCCGCGTCGGAGGGCGTGAGATGGGGACGCTGACCGGTCTTCCACCGGTCGTAGACCGCGCGCGCGGCCCGGGTGCTCTCCAGCGTGGACACCTCGCTGACCGGGACGTCCCACCAGGACTCGCTGGAGGGTGCGTCGATCAGCGGGTCGGTCTCGACGTGCACGACCGTCGTCCGGTCGCCGGCCTTGGCCTTGCGCAGCGCCGCCTCGAGGCTCGGGCCGTCCTGGGCCACCAGCACGTCGACGCCCAGGCTGGCGGCGTTCGCGGCCAGGTCGACCGGGAGGACGTCGCCGTCCAGCCGGCCGGCGGCCCCGCGGTAGCGGTACCGGGTGCCGAAGCGCTGGGAGCCGAGCTGTTCGGACAGGGCGCCGATCGAGGCGAAGCCGTGGTTCTGCACCAGGACGACGATGACCTTGATGCCCTCCTGGACGGCGGTCACCAGCTCGGTGGCCATCATCAGGTAAGAGCCGTCACCGACCATGACGAAGACGTCCCGGTCCGGGGCGGCCATCGCCACGCCGATCCCGCCGGCCACCTCGTAGCCCATGCAGGAGTAGCCGTACTCCACGTGGTAACCCTTGGGGTCGCGGGTCCGCCACATCTTGTGCAGGTCCCCGGGCATCGACCCGGCGGCGCAGACGACGACGTCCCGCGGGCCGGAGACCTCGTTGACCAGGCCGATCACCTCGTTCTGGGACAGCCGCCCACCCTCGCCCGCGCCGGGCACCGGTGGGTGGTAGGCCGCCTCGACGGTCGCCTCCCACGCCGCGGCGAGTTCGGCGGCGCGGGTCCGGTACGCGTCGTCCACCGACCAGCCCGCCAGCTCCGCGGTGAGCGCGGCCAGTGCCTCCCGGGCGTCGGCGACCAGGCTGACGCCGGACTCCTTGGCGGCGTCCAGCGAGGCGACGTTCACGTTCACGAAGCGGACGGCCGGGTTGCTGAAGGCGGTCCGGGAAGCCGTGGTGAAGTCCTGGTAGCGGGTGCCGATGCCGATCACGACGTCGGCCTCGCGGGCCAGGGCGTTGGCCGCCGTCGTCCCGGTCGAGCCGATCGCCCCGACCGACTGCGGGTGGTCGAAGGGCAGCGCGCCCTTGCCGGCCTGGGTCTGGCCGACCGGGATGCCGGTGGCCCGGGCGAAGGCCTCCAGCGCCTCGGTGGCCCCGGAGTAGACGACGCCACCGCCGGCCACGAGGAGTGGTGTGCGGGCGGTTCGGATCACGTCCACGGCACGGGCCAGTGCGGCCCGCTCCGGCACCGGGCGGGACACGTGCCAGGTGCGCTCGGCGAACAGCTCGACCGGCCAGTCGAACGCCTCGGCCTGCAGGTCCTGGGGAAGGGCGATCGTCACCGCACCGGTCTCCACGGGATCGGTCAGCACCCGCATCGCGCCCAGTAGCGCACCGGGCAGCTGCTCGGGGCGCCACACCCGGTCGAAGTAGCGGGAGACGGGCCGGAAGCAGTCGTTGACCGTGACGTCGCCGCTGTCGGGCCGCTCGAGCTCCTGCAGCACGGGGGCGCTGGCGCGGGTGGCGAAGGTGTCGGCCGGCAGCAGCAGGACCGGGAGCCGGTTGATCGTGGCCAGCGCGGCGCCGGTGACCATGTTGGTCGCGCCCGGCCCGACGCTGGTGGACACCGCCCAGGTCTGCAGCCGGTCCTTGGCCCGCGCGTACGCGGCGGCGGTGTGCACCATCGCCTGCTCGTTGCGGCCGAGCACGTAGGGCAGCTGCCGCTCCGGGTTGTCGGCGTCCTCGATCTCGGCCTGTAGCAGGGCCTGGCCGAGCCCGGCGACGTTGCCGTGCCCGAAGATGCCCAGGCACCCGGCGAACAGGCGCTGCCGCTGCCCGTCCCGCTCGGTGTACTGCCGGGCCAGGAAGCGGACGACGGCCTGGGAGACCGTCAGCCGCACTGTGCCGGTCCCCGCCGGCGGGGCGGAGGACGTCTGCGCGGAGTCGGTCACGGGCGGGCTCCGTTCTGGGGCTGGTCCACGGGTTGGTGCCGGGGCTGGTGCAGGGGGAGCCGCGGGTCGACGTCCTCGGCGGCCCACGTGCCGCGGATCCAGGCGTGCCGGGGGTCATCGACGATCCGCCAGGCACGCTCGGGGCCCGGGCCGGCCATGACGTTGAGGTAGTAGAGGTCGTGGCCGGGCGCGGCGATCGACGGGCCGTGCCAGCCGTGCGGGATGAGGACGACGTCCCGGTCGCGCACCTCGGCCAGCACGTCGATCGGGCGCTCGCTCGTGCCGTACACGCGCTGGTAGGCCAGTCCCGGCTGGCCCGCCGGGCCGGGGGAGACCTCGAAGTAGTAGATCTCCTCCAGCTCGGTCTCCCGGTCCGAGGTCTCGTCGTGCTTGTGCGGGGGGTAGGACGACCAGTTGCCGCCGGGGGTGATCACCTCGCAGGCGATGAGCGCGTCGGCCTCGAACACATCGGCGGTGGCGAAGTTGTTCACCTGCCGGCTGCAGTGGCCGGCGCCGCGCAGCTCGACCGGGACCCCGGCCGCCGGGCCGTACCGGACCGGCAGCCGGTTCCGGGCGCGGGCACCGCACAGGGCGAAGCGGCCGCCGTCCGCACTCTGCAACGTCGCGGTCGCCCCGAGCGGCAGGTAGGCGAAGTCGGTCGGACCGGCGAACACGTCGGGGCGGCCGGCCAGCTGCAGGCGCTGCCCGTCGCAGTCGACGTCGAGTGCGCCCTGCAGCGGGACGACGACGACCTCGTCGGGGCCGGTCTCCAGGACGTGCGAGGCGCCGGGCGCCAGTTCCAGCACCCGCAGGCCGGAATGGGCCCAGCCCGCCGACTCGGGCGTGACCTCGAGGGCGTACGGGCCGGCCGCGGCGGTCCCGGCGGTCAGGTGGAGCGCGTCGGTGGTCGTGGTCATGGCTGCTCCTCGACTCTGGGGTCGGCCCCCTTGCAGGGGCCCACCGCGAGCTTGCGAGTGGTGGGGGGCAAGGGGGTCCTTCTTCAGTGGACGAGCGAGACCGCGGTGTCGACGGCCGTGCTCACGTCGTCGTCGGGCGGGTAGAGAAGGGTCCGGCCGACCACGAGGCCGCGCACGGACGGCAGCGACAGGGCGTCGCGCCAGCTCGCGTAGGTCTCCTCGGGGCGGCTGGAGGGATCACCGCCCAGCAGGAGCGTCGGCAGCGTCGTGGCGTCCATGACGCGGGCCATCTCGGCGACCACGGGCAGCTTCAGCCAGGTGAAGGCCGAGGTGGCGCCCAGCCCCTGGGCGATGTGGACGGACCTGATCACGGCGTCCGGGCTGAGGTCGTTCACCACCCGGCCGTCGACCCGGCGGGACAGGAAGGGCTCCAGCATCGCCACCACCCCGGCCCGGGCCAACTCGGTGATCGTGCGCCCGGCGGTCTCGAGCATCGCGACCGTGCCGGCGTCGTCGACGTCGATCCGGTTGAGCATCTTCGCGGCGTCGAACCGCGCCTGGACCACGCCGGCCACGTCGTAGCCGGTGATGCGGTCGTCGAGCTCGAAGGCGGAGCCGGCCAGGCCGCCCCGGTTCATCGAGGCGACCACCACCTTGTCCTCGAGGGCGCCGAGCAGGAGCAGGTCCTCGGCGATGTCGGCGGTGGCCAGCAGTCCGTCGACCCCCGGCCGGGCCAGCGCGGTCTGCAGCCGGTCGAGCATGCCGGTGCGGCTGTTCATCGCCGTGGGACGGCCCTGGGCGGCGAGGGCGCCGCGGGCCGGGTGGTCGGCGGCGACGAGCATCAGCCGGCCGTCGGCGGGCAGGAACGACGGACGACGACGCCGGGCGGCCAGCGCCCGGCCGACCGCCCACGGGTCGCGGCTGCGGAGCTCGGTGACCTCGGCGTAGGTCCGGCACACCGGTGCCGGGCGCAGCGCCTCGGCAGAGGACACAGCGGGTGACACGGCGGCCTCAGACACGGGTGTCCTCCAGGCGCTCGCTCGAGGGGGTGCCGGGGTGGGCGGCGACGTGCGCCTCGACCTCGGCAGCGGTGGGCATCGCGGTGGAGCACTCCAGGCGGGAGGCGACGATCGCGCCGGCCGCGTTGGCGTTGCGCAGCACCTGCTCCAGCGGCAGGCCGGTCAGCAGGCCGTGGCACAGGGAGCCCCCGAAGGCGTCCCCCGCGCCCAGGCCGTTGACCACGTCCACGGGGGTGGGGGGCACCACCACCCGCTCGGTGCGGGTCTTGCCGAGCACGCCCCGCGGCCCCTGCTTGACCACCGCCAGTTCGACGCCGGCGTCGAGGAGGGCGTCGGCCGCGCGGTCGGCGTCGGACTCGCCGACCGCGACCTCGCACTCCTCCCGGTTGCCCACGGCGACCGTGACGTGGGGCAGCGCGGCCCGGACCTGCGCGGTGGCCTCCTCGCGCGAGGACCAGAACATCGACCGGTAGTCCAGGTCGAGGACCGTGTGCCGCCGGTGCGCGCGGGCCTCCCAGGCGGCGTGGTGGGCGGACCGGCTCGGCTCCTCGGACAGCCCGGTCACCGTCGCCCAGAACAGCTGCGCGCCGCGGACGGCGTCCAGGTCCAGGTCCTCGGGTCGGATCTGCAGGTCCGGGGCCCTGGGGCGGCGGTAGAAGTACAACGGGAAGTCATCGGGCGGGAAGACCTCGCAGAAGGTCACCGGCGTCGGGTCGTCCCGGTCCAGCACGACGTACCTGTCGTCGACTCCGAGTTCTCGCAGCGCCCTCCGCACGAACCGGCCGAAGGGGTCGTCCCCGACGCCGGTGACGAGTGCTACCGAGTGCCCCAGGCGTGCCGCCGCGACGGACACGTTGGCCGCGCTACCGCCCAGATACTTGCCGAACGTCTCGACGTCCTCGAGTCCCACCCCGGTCTGCAGGGGGTAGATGTCCACCCCGCTGCGCCCGATGGCCAGTACGTCCCGGGGGGCCTGCGGGGTGTCCGCCACGGTGGGGCACCGTCCTTCCGCGTCGCGGTAGGGGCGCTCGTCGCTGTGCGGCGCCCGGACCACGACTGTGCTCCATGCCATATCTCGATGTCAACAGTTTGTCATGACATGAAGGCATAAGCATGACCCGTTGACCTGCCGCCACGATGTGATGAGTGCGGCTCGCCGATCGGTCTGGGATCATTCCCCTGCGGGGCGCCCGGCCAACGGGCCGAGCCCGGGCGGCGTCCCCTGAGGAGGAACACTGTGGCAGCTCTGCTGACCTTCGACATCGACCGTTCCAGCCCTACGCCGTTGTACTTCCAGCTGGCCCAGGCCATCGAGAGCGCGATCGCCGGCGGCAACCTGCCGTCCGGCTCGAAGCTCGAGAACGAGATCCTCCTCGCCCAGCGGTACGGCCTGTCCCGGCCGACCGTCCGCCGGGCGGTGCAGGAGCTGGTGGACAAGGGGCTGCTGGTCCGCAAGCGCGGTGTGGGCACGCAGGTGATCCAGCCGCACGTGCGTCGCTCGGTCGAGCTCACGAGCCTCTACGACGACCTGGCCCGCGGTGGCGAGGCGCCGACCACCGATGTCCTCTCCCTGGAGCGGGTGCCGGCGACCGCGGGCATCGCCGAGGAGCTCGACATGGCCGAGGGTGACGACGTCGTCGTCGTGCGTCGGTTGCGGCGCTCCCACGGCGAGCCGCTGGCGCTGATGACCAATCACCTGCCGGGTCGGTTCGACCCCACGGTGGAGGAGCTCTCCGAGCGCGGGCTGTACCAGTTCCTGCGCAGCCATGGGGTGCACCTGCGCGTCGCCCACCAGCGGATCGGGGCCCGGCTCGCCCGTGCGGAGGAGGCGCGGCTGCTCGGCGAACCGCCGCGTGCGGCCCTGTTGACGATGCAGCGCACCGCCTTCGACGACCACGGCACGGCGGTGGAGCTGGGGCGGCACCTGTACCGGGCGTCGCGGTACGACTTCGAGGCGACGCTCGTCGGTCGGTGAACCGTCGGCGGTTGCCGGCGTCAGGCGAAGGGGTTCCGGCCGCCCTCGATCGCCTCGGCGAACTCGGTCAGCGCGGCCCGGTCGGGTTCGGCCCCCGCGGCGCGCACGACCTCCTCGAGCGCGGCCAGCACCTCTGCCGCCGGTCGGCCGGCGTGCGTCCGGCCGACCTCGGCCAGGCCGGGACGCGCCCGCTCGCCGGCCTGTTGCGCCAGGCGGGGCGACGGCGGGCGGAGCAGTCGCAGGAGCTCGCGCTGGAGCTCCGACTCGGGCATGTACCTGCGTGCCATCAAACGCCTCCCGACCGGCCGACCGGCCGCTCCGGGCCCATCCGACCACGCCGGGGCGACCGGCCGCACCGGGTGCTGCTCGGCGGGAGGCGGCGTGCCGCCTAGGGACGGACCCCGGCGTCTGCGGTGATCAGGGCCAGGGCCTGGTCCATGTAGGTGTCCGACAGCTCCTGCACGAGGTCCTCGCGACCCTCCTCCAGGGCGAGGTTCACCTGCTCGGCATGGTCGTCGTGCAGCTGCTGCAGGCGCGGGGTGAGCTCTCCGGCGCCCTCGGGGACGGCGTCGACGGCGGGGGTCGGGGCGGGCCCGGCGCTGACCCAGTGGGATCGCATGCCCACCACGGCGGCGGTCGCGAGCACGGACACGGCGAGAGTGAGCGCGAGGTGGCCGGGCGTCCCGCCGAGCATCGCGGCGGCAGCAGCCAGCACCAGGCTGGTCAGCAGGAGCGCGCGGATCGGGCCGCGCCGAGCGGCGGGACCGGCGGGGGTGCCGATCGGGGACACGGTGGTGTGGAGGGGAAGCACGCGAGTTCGCCTTTCCGGCTGCGGATGAGGTGTCCACCGGGGGGCGGACCGTGCAGGGCTGACCGGGCCGGATCGCGGGCGCCGGTCGCGTGCCCGGACCGAGGTCCTGGCGTGGGGTCACGCGACGACGCGGCGCCGGCTGCCCCGAAGAGCTACTCTCTGGATCGTTACAGAAGCCACGGTACGGGCGAAACGGGGACATGTCGAAGAACGAACCGCCGAACGGGCCGAATGCCCGTTTGACCCTGCTCACACTGGCGCGCGACCTCGGGGTGTCCCGGGCAACGGTGTCCAACGCCTACAACCGGCCGGACCAGCTCTCCGCGGCGCTACGGGCGCGCATCCTGGCTCGGGCCGACGAGCTCGGCTTCGCCGGACCCGACCCGATGGCCCGGGGCCTGCGCCGAGGCCGGGTCGGCGCCGTCGGCGTCCTCGTCGACGAGGGGCTGTCCCACGCCTTCTCCGACCCCACCACCGTGCTCTTCCTCGACGGGCTCGCCCGGGAACTGCAATCCGACGGGCTCGGGTTGTTGCTCCATGCCGGCCGCGCCCAGGGCGATGCCCCGCGGTCCATCCGCGACGCCGCCGTCGACGCCTGGGTCGTCCAGTCACTGCCGGACGGCCATCCGGCCGTCGCTGCGGTCCAGTCCCGGGGCCGCCCGATCGTCGTCCTGGACCAGCCGGCACTGCCCGGCGTCCCGCTGGTCGGCATCGACGACGAAGGCGGCGCCACCGCGGCGATCCGGCACCTGCTGGAGCTCGGCCACCGGCGTCTGGCGGTCCTCTCCACGCCGCTGCGCGCGGACGGGCGGCAGGGCCGGGCGGACCTGCGACGGCAGGAGGACGCCACGTATCCGGTCATGCGCCGGCGTCTGGCGGGCGCGGCTGCCGCCGCGGCGGAAGGAGGCGTGCCGTGGTCGCAGGTCCCGGTCGTGGAGGCCGCCGCCAACGACGCGGACGCCGGTGCGCGGGCACTGACCGAGCTCCTGACGGGTCCGGGAACCCCCACCGCGGTCTTCGCCTGCAGCGACCAGTTGGCCCTCGGTGCCCTGCGCGCCGCCCGGGGCGCAGGCGTCCGGGTCCCCGGCGAGCTGTCGGTGGTCGGCTTCGACGACTCCCCGTCCGCGCGGTACGCCGACCCGCCGCTCACCACGGTCGGGCAGCCGCTGCGCGAACGTGGTCAGGCGGTCGGGGCCCTCGTCCGGGCGCTGTTGCGGGGTGAGGAGGTCACCGGCCCGGCCCTCGCCCCGGTGGGGCTCGTCGTCCGTGGCAGCACCGGCCCGGCGCCTGCTCCCGTCGGCCGCGGGTCGCACGGCACCTGAGCCGCCCGTCGCGGGCGGTGCCCACTCGGAGGCCCGACGTGCTCGCGGCGGGGACGTCGGTGATGTGCGTCGCTCTGGCCCCGACCTCCTGGAGCATCCGGTCTGGTCAGCGGCCCGGTCCGTCAAGGAGCGCTCCGGCGGGACCACCCGAGCCGGCACCACTGCGCCGCGTGTTGCCTTTGTTACTGATGGTGAGAATGCGACAGTCGGGGCTCACCCGTCCATCCCTCTTCCCCAGGGAGCGACCATGTCGCAGCGCCTGCTGCGCGCGTCCCGTGCTGCCCGTCGGCGCCGGGCGCCCCGTCCGGTCGCCGGCCTGCTGATCGCCCTGCTCACCGGCGTGGTGGTGGCGGCGGGGGCGGCCCCGGCCGCCGCGGACCCGGTCAACCCGACCAACGGCGAGCTCGCCGACGCGGCCACCCAGCAGCAGGCGGCCGCCGCCGAGGTCGGTCGGATCGCCGCGCTGGTCGCCGCCGCGGAGACCCAGCTGGAGCAGGTGCAGGTGCAGGCCGAGGCGGCCGGCACGGC
>JAOPWG010000410.1 GCA_025965775.1 Modestobacter sp.
CCTGGACGGCGAACATCAGGCAGGCCCGGATCGGCTCGCCGTCCATCAGCACCGTGCACGCCCCGCACACGCCGTGCTCGCACCCGATGTGCGAGCCGGTGAGCCCCAGGTCCTCGCGGATGAACTCGACCAGCGAGCGCCGGACCGGGACGGTCCGCTCGTAGGGGGTGCCGTTCACGGTGACCGTGACCGTCTTCTCCCGCACGCCGGCGTGACCCCCGGTGTCCGTGCCTCCGACTGCGGTTCTTTCGTCGACGTCCATGCGTTCTCGCTCTCCAGGCCGGTCGTCCCGGCCAGTTCGTCGGATGTGCGGATCGGGAGGAGGGAGGGCCGTCAGGCCGCGGAGACGGTGCGGTCGGCGGGGAGCCCGACGGCCTCGCCGAGGGCGCGCCGCAGGAGGTGGCGGGCCAGCGAGCGGCGGTACGCGGCGGGACCGTGCACGTCCGGGGGCGGGTCCAGGGTGGCTGCGAGGTCCCCGGCGAGCTCGGCGATGAGTGTGGGCGTCGGCTCCTGACCGACCAGGCCGGCGACGAGGCCGTCTGCCTGCACGGTGGCGGCGGCCACGCCGGCGAGCGCCACCCCGGCCCGGGTGACCCGGCCGTCGGCGAGAACCACCACCGCGGCCACCGCGACCTGGGCGAAGTCGCCGCGCCGGCGGCTGACCTCGAGGAAGCTGCTTCGGGTGCCCTCCGGCCATGCGGGGACGCGGATCTGCGTGAGCATCTCCTCGGCCGCCATGCAGGTGGTGAAGAAGCCCTCGAAGAACTCCTCCGGCGCCACCTCACGGGTCGCCTCGGCGCTGCGCACGACCAGGGTCGCGCCGAGCGCGCTGGCGGCGGCCGGCAGCTCGGCGGCCGGGTCCGCGTGCGAGAGGCTGCCGCCGATCGTCCCGCGCGAGCGGATGTGCACGTGCCCGATGTTGCCGACCGCAGCGGGCAGCAGGCCCCAGGCACCGGCGGCCGGCGCGTCGAGGAGTCCGGGCAGGCGCGTCTCCAGCGCCCGCTGCCGGGTCGTCGCGCCGATGGTCAGCGTGCCGTCCTCGACGCCGATCCCGTCGAGCCCGGCGACGTGGTTGATGTCGACGAGCACGGCCGGCCGGGCGAGCCGGAAGTTGAGCATCGGCACCAGGCTCTGACCGCCGGCCAGGACCTTCGCCTCGTCGCCGTACTCGCGGAGCACATCGAGGGTCTCCTCGATGGTGGTGGGGGCGAGATAGTCGAACGGAGCTGGCTTCACGCGGGCCTCTTTCCTGCGGTCGGGGGCCGGACCCGCGGCCACCGGGGGCCGCGCAGGGCCCATCGTGGAGGGCCGGGCCACCCACGCGCCATGGACATAATGGTGCGACTTGGCAGCTGCCACTGGACGGTTCGTTCTCCGTCTGCTGATCTTGCGCGCATGACCGTGACGCTGGCCGACGTGCTTGCCCTCGACGTCGTGCAGCGGACCCGGCCCGAGGTCGTGGTCGGCGCCGAGCTGCTCGACCGCCCCGTGCGCTGGGTCCACACCAGCGAGTTGGCGGAGGCGCCGTACCTGCTCAAGGGTGGTGAGCTGCTGCTCACCACGGGCCTGGGCATCAGCGGGCGTGGCCCGTTGGGGGAGGCCGCCTATGTCGCGGCGCTGGCCGGGCGCGGTGTGGCCGCCCTCGCCCTCGAGCTCGGCTGGACCTACGTCGAGCCTTCGCCGGCGCTGGTCGCCGCCTGTCGCGAGCACGGGCTCCCGCTGTTGGTCCTGCACGAGGTCGCTCCGTTCGTCGAGGTCACCGAAGCCGTGCAGTCCGCGATCATGGAACGGGCCGCGACCTCGACGCGCGCGGCGCGGAACGTGCGACAGGTGCTGACCGATGCGCTCCTGGACGGTGCCGGCCCCCAGGAACTGACCACCGTGCTCGCCGAGCTGATCTCCGCGCCGGTCGTGGTCACCACGGCCGAGGGCGCGCTGGTGGCCTCCGCAGGGGTGGGCCCCGGGTCCTCCGCCCGCCGGAGGCGGCCGCTCGCCCGGCAGGACATTCTCCTGTTGGAGCGGCACTGGGGCCAGGTCGTCGTCCTGCCGCCCTGCAGCACCGACGGCCCGACCGTCATGGCGGCCTGCACCTACGGTGCCGTGGCGCTAGGGCTGGCGCTGCTGCGTTCGACGGCGGCAGGTGACCTGGACGACCGGCGCCGGCGGCTCGTCGACGACCTGACCGAACGGCGCTGGCGGACGCCCGCGGAGCTGGGCGCCCGGGCCAGGGTGCTGGGTCTGCCCTTCCCGGCAGAGGGCCGGTACGCGGCGCTGGTCGTCACCGATGTCGGGGCCGTCGAGCCCGAGTCGGTCGTCCGGGCGGTCGTGGCCGCTCTCGCGCCCGGGACCGCGCTCGTCGCCGACGTCGACGAGCACGTGGTCGCCGTCGTCCGCACGTCCTCGGTGCTGGCCGACGCGGGGGCGGTGCTGAGCGCCGTGGACGTGCTCGGTGGCTCCCGGCCGCGGGTCGCGGCCGGCACGGTGGTCGGCCGGCTGGAGGACGTCGACCGATCGATCGCCCGGGCCCGGACCGCGCTCGCGTTGACCGCGGGCGGCGATCGGGTCGTGTCGGCAGCCGACATGACGGCCCTGCTGCTCCTTGCCGGCGTTCGCGACGAGCCGCTGACCGCCCAATTGGTGCGCGAGGAGATCGGCCGACTCGCCGACCACGACGCGGCCCACGGCACCGACCTGGTGCGGACGCTCCGTGTCTACCTCGCCCACTCCTCGTCGAAGGTGAGGGCGGCAGAAGCGCTGCACCTCCGCCGGCAGACGCTGTACGGCCGCTTGCAGCGGATCGAGGAACTCATCGGCGACATCTCCTCCTCGCACCGGCACACCCCCCTGGTGCTGGCGCTCGCTCTGGAGGAACTGTCCCCTGGCCCCCCTGGCGCCCCTGGCCGATGCGGGGGCGACGGGGGCGACGGGGGCGACGGGGGAGTTCAGCGGCGCCGGGCGAGGTCGGCTGCACCGACGATCCCGGCGACCGAGCCGAGTTCGGCGATCGTCACGCGCGGCCACGGCCGGTAGGAGGGGGCCGTCAGGCGCTCCTCCAGGGCCCGGGCGGTGGGCGTCCGCAGGACGTCGCCGGCCTCGGCCACGCCGCCACCGAGGACGAACATCCCGGGGTCGAATGCGGCCGCCAGTGCGGCCATGCCGTGACCGAGCCACATGCCGATGACGGAGAAACACTCCAGTGCCGCCTCGTCCCTCTCCAGGGCGGCCCGGGTGATGTCCTTGCCGGAGATCTGCTGGGGCTGGCCGCCGGCCAGTTCGAGCAGCCGCACCGCTGTCGCCGGGGACACCGCGGCCAACTCCTGGGCCTCCCGCACCAGAGCGGTCCCGCTGGCGTAGCGCTCCCAGCACCCGCGGCTGCCGCAACCGCAGCGGCGGCCCCCCTCCTCCACGGTCATGTGCCCGAACTCCGCCGCGATGCCGTTGCGTCCGCGGTACATGCGGCCGTCCACGACGATCCCGCCACCCAGCCCGGTGCCGACGGTGAGCATCACGACGTAGGGCTCGCCGCGGCCGGCGCCGAATCGCGCCTCGCCCCAGGCGGCAGCGTTGGCGTCGTTCTCCACGACCACGGGCAGGCCGCAGCGCTTCTCGACGGCTTGGCGGAGCGGCTCCCGGCGCCAGGCCAGGTTCGGTGCGAACAGCACGGTGGCGCGCTCGGCGTCCACCAGCCCGGCGGCAGCCAGCCCCACGGCCTCGACGTCGCGGCCCTCGGCGAGGTCACGGACGACGTCGCTGATGGCCTCCTGGATCTTCTCCGGGTCGGTGGAGGGGGTCTCCCGGCGGGTCGTGGCAGCGACCGTGCCGTCCTCCTCGACGACGCCCGCCAGGATCTTGGTGCCGCCCACGTCGACGCCGATGGTCTGGCTCATGCCCGCTCCTTCCCGCTCCCGGGCGGTCGTCCGCCGACCGGGCTCGACAGCGTGGTCAGGTTCGGTCGGCCGGAGGGGTGGGCTGCCGGGCCGGGGCGGGAACCGGCGCCTCCGCGCGGGGGCCCCGGCCGACCCTGTTGTCCATGCTCTCCAGCTCCCGCCCCTTGGTCTCCCGGACGAACCGGAGGACGAAGAACAACGAGAGCAGGGCGAAGGCCGCGTACAGGCCGTAGGCGAAGGTCAGCCCCAGGTTGGCCAGGGCCGGGAAGGTCGTGGACACGGCGAAGTTGGCCAGCCACTGGGCGGCCGCCGCGACCGCCAGTGCCGCCGCCCGGATCTGGTTGGTGAACATCTCGCCCAGCAGCACCCACACGACCGGACCCCAGGAGACCCCGAAGAAGACGACGTAGAGGTTGGCCGAGATCAGGGCGACCGTGCCCCACGGGGAGGGCAGCGAGACGTTGCTGCCCGAGCCGACGGCATGGGTGAAGCAGACGGCCATCATGCCGAGGGTCACCGCCATGCCCGCCGAACCGATCAGCAGGAGGGGTCGGCGGCCGATCCGGTCGATCAACGAGATGGCCACCAGCGTCACCACGACGTTGGTGACGCTGGTGATCACCGTGATCGTGAGCGCGCGGGACTCGGTGAACCCGACCGAGCGCCACAGCGTGGTCGAGTAGTAGAAGATGACGTTGATCCCGACGAACTGCTGGAACACCGAGAGCAGGATGCCGACCCACACGATCGGCAGCAGCCCCAGCGCCCGGCCACGGATGTCGTGCATGCTCGGCTGGTGCTCGCGGTCCAGGCTGCCCTGGATCTCGGCCACCTTGGTGTTGACCCGCGAGGCACCCAGCACCTGCCGCAACACGTCGCCGGCCCGGGCCAGCTCGCCGCGGGCCACCAGCCAGCGGGGCGACTCGGGGATCTGCAGCGCCAGGAACCCGTAGACCGCGGCGGGCACCAGCATGGTCAGGAACATCCAGCGCCAGGCGGGTTGTCCCAGCCACAGGGTCTTCTCCGCCCCGCCGGCCAGGCCGGCGAGGAAGGCGTCGGACAGCAGCGCCACGAAGATCCCGCTCACGATCGCCAGCTGCTGCAAGGAGCCCAGACGGCCGCGCAGGTGCGCCGGCGAGATCTCGGCGATGTAGGCGGGCGCGATCACCGACGCCACCCCGACCCCGACCCCGCCGACGAACCGCCACAGCGCCAGGTCCCAGGCGGCCGTGGCCAGTCCGGAACCGAGCGCCCCCGCGGCGAACAGGCAGGCGGCGAGCACCATCACCTTCACCCGACCCCACCGGTCGGCCAGTGCGCCGGCGAACCAGGCGCCGACGGCGGACCCCAGCAGGGCGATGGCGACGGTGAAGCCGAGGGCGAAGGAACTCAGGTGGAAGGTGTCCTTGATGGCGTTGACGGCCC
>JAOPWG010000184.1 GCA_025965775.1 Modestobacter sp.
AGGGGCCCCGCAGCCGGTAGCGGGCCGCCGCCGCGGGCCGGCGGCCGTCCCGACGGCGTGGCGGCGTGGCGGCGGCCGGGCTCACAGTTCGGCTCGCGAGGATGCCCCGATGGACGCCGTCAGCCACTTCTGGGACCGGATCAGCGCCACCTCTCCCCCGCTGCCGGCCGGCTGGCTGCTGGGCAGCGCCGCGGCGGCCGTGGTGCTCGTACTCGTCCCGGACCTCTGGCGGCATGCCCGGCACGCGGTCACGATCGCCCACGAGGGCGCCCACGGGCTGGCCGCGCTGGTCACCGGCCGGCGGCTGGCCGGGATCCGGCTGCACTCGGACACCTCCGGGCTCACCGTCTCCGCCGGCCGCCCCACGGGCGCCGGCATGGTGCTCACCAGCGCGGCCGGCTACACCGGGCCCGGTTTGTTCGGGCTGGGCGCGGCGGCGCTGCTGTCCGCCGGCTACGCGGTGGGCCTGCTGTGGGCGCTGCTCGGCCTCCTGGTGCTGCTGCTGATCCAGATCCGCAACTGGTACGGCCTGTGGTCGGTGCTGGTCACCGGCGGGCTGGTGTTCGCCGCGACCGAGTGGCTGCCCGCCCAGGGGCAGGCGGCCTTCGCCCACCTGGTCACCTGGTTCCTCCTGCTGGCCGCACCCAGGACGGTGGTGGAGCTGCAGGCCAAACGGCGACGGCGGGCCGGGGCACCGGACTCCGACGCCGACCAGCTGGCCCGGCTCACCCGGCTGCCCGGGCTGGTCTGGGTCGGGGTGTTCCTGCTGGTCGACGTGGGGGCCCTGGTGCTGGGCACCGGCTGGCTGCTCAGCGCAGCGGCAACCGGGTGAATGCCCCGCGCCGTGCCGTCCCGTCCTAGCCGCCTCCGGGGGCGCCCATGCCGAACAGCGCCCCGATCGTGGGGGCGATGTCCACGGTCCGTGCCGCGACGCCGCTGGTGACGCAGCTGGTGACGCCGGTGGTGACGCCGCGGCGCACGGCCGGATGTCCGCCGCTGACCAGGAACGGGATGGGCTCGGTCGCCGGATGGCCGTGGTTGCCCGGGATGGGTTCGAGGTCGGCATCGGGTCGGTGAACCGCCAGCCCGCCCGGGCGTAGGCGACCAGGTCCCCGGCCTCCGGCCCCAGCCGCAGCTGGGCACGGGTCTGGACCGACAGCACCCCCGGGTGGGCGGCCACCAACCGGCGCAGCTGGTCCGGCCCCGTGGTGCGGCCGGCCCGGTCCAGTACAGCAGGTCGGCTTCCCCGTTCTGGGCGATCTGCACCTGGGCGCGCAGGTCCGGCCGGCTCACCAGCACCGCGTCGACCGAGATCATCGCCGTGGGCAGCGACCAGTCCATCGAGTGGTCGGCCAGCACGATGACCACGCTGCGCGCCCAGCCGCCGGTGGCCACGAGATGGCCGACGAACCGGCCGAGCTGCAGGTCGGCGGAGACCAGGGCAGCCTGCCGGGCAGCCCGCAGCGTCGTGCCGGTCACGACCCCGGCGCCGGTGGCGGCACCGGCGACGAGGAAGCGCCCGCCGGGTCAGGGACGCCGGGTACCCGCCGGTCACGCCAGCCGCCCACGGGCGCGCTCGACCCGGCGGCTGCCGGCCGCCTCCCGCCACGATGTCGACCAGGCCGCGGCCGAGGCACGGTCCGTGCGAGCCGGCCTGTGCGGTGGCGCACGAGACGACGGCCATCCGCAGCCGCGGCACCCTCGCCGTGGGCGCGGCAGCGGTGCGGGTCCGCCGACCGGGGACGACGCCCCCGCGCAGGTGAAGCGGTACCAGTACGTCGTCGCCGGGGCCGGGCCACCGACCTCGACCTCGACGGTGTGGTCCCGGGCGGGCCCGGTGCGGACCGTGCCGCGCCGCGCCGGACGACCGTCCGGAAGCGCTCGTCCGCGGCGACCTCCCATCCGACCGGCACCTGCGGCCCGCGGCCGGAACCGGGGGTGGCCTGGGGCGTCGGCGTGACCCGGGTCCACACCAGCACCCCCTGCGGCAACGGGTCGCCGGAGGCCACGCCGTGCGCGAAGACCGCCGGCGCCCCTGCCGGGCCACGGGCTGCCCGGTGACCGCGGCGGGGGCAGCCCCGCCCGCGGCGGCACCGCCCATCTGCAGGGCCCGGCGGCGGGTGATCGACGTCCCGCTCCGGGTGTTCACAGGAACATCCGCAACGGCGACTCCGCCCCCGCAGCCCGGAGAGGAGTCGTTCACCCCTGTTCGCCCGGCCGCCGGCAGCCGGGCTGGTCCGCTCGTCGTTGGTCACCCAACGACTCCGTTCAGTCGCTGTCCGGACGGTTCCGGCGCCCTGGCGCGAGGTGCGCCGGCTGGTGCACCGACGCCACGACCGGCGCCGGCGGGATCGTCAGCACCAGTTCACGCTCGGTCACGGTGACCTGTCGGCCGTGGTGGTGGATGTCCAGCGGTTCGCCGTCCGCCACGCAGTAGGTGGCCTGCTCGGCGGTCACCGTGACGTGTAGGCACCGCCCCTGGTAGACCACCCGGAACCCCAGCTGGGAGATCCGCGACGGCAGCCGGGGGGCGAAGCTGAGCGCGCCATGGTCGCGCATGCCGCCGAACCCGGCCACCGCCACCGTCCAGCCGCCGGCGAGCGAGGCGATGTGCAGCCCGTACCCGGAGTCCTGGTGCAGGTTCTGCAGATCGGTCAGCGCCGCCTCGGCCCAGTAGTCGTAGGCCAGCTGCAGGTGGCCGGTCTCCGCGGCGACGACCGCCTGCTGGGACGCCGACAGCGAGGAGTCCCGGACGGTGCGGGCCTCGTAGTAGGCGAAGTCGGCGATCTTCTGCTCGAGGGTGAAGGCGTCCCCGCGGAGGTGCAGCGCCATGACCAGGTCGGCCTGCTTCACCACCTGCTTGCGGTAGATCTCGAAGTAGGGGAAGTGCAGCAGCAGCGGGTACTTCTCCGGCGGGGTGCCCTGGAAGTCCCACTCCTCGTGGTGGGTGAAGGCGTCGGACTGCATGTGCACCCCGAGCCGCTCGTCGTAGGGCACCCGCATGGCGTCCGCCGCGCGCAGCCAGTGCTCCACCTCCTCCTGGGTCACGTCCAGCCGGCCGGCCGTGTCCGGCTGCCGCCGCACCGCCGCCACCGCCTCGCGGAAGTTCCGCTGCGCCATCAGGTTCGTGTAGACGTTGTTGTCCACCACCGCCGTGTACTCGTCCGGGCCGGTCACGCCGTCGATCCGGAACCCGTCGCTGACGTCGAAGTGACCGAGGTCGGCGAACAGCCGGGCGGTCTCCACCAACAGCTCCGTCCCGTAGTCCCGGTCGAAGGCCTCGTCGAGGGTGGCGTGGTAGTAGCGGCTCACCGCGTCGGCGATGTCGGCGTTGATGTGGAACGCCGCCGTCCCGGCCGGCCAGTAGCCCGAGGTCTCCTCGCCGCGGATGGTCCGCCAGGGGAACGCCGCGCCGCGGTGCCCGAGCTCCCGGGCCCGCGCCCGCGCGAGGTCCAGGGTCGAGTGGCGCCACCGGAGCGCGTCGCGCGCCGCGTCGGGTGCGGTGTAGATCAGCACGGGCAGCACGTAGACCTCGGTGTCCCAGAAGGTGTGCCCGTCGTACCCGGGACCGGTGAGCCCCTTGGCCGGGATGGGCTGTCGCTCGGCGCGCAACCCGGCCTGCAGCACGTGGAAGATGCCCACCCGGACCGCCTGCTGCAGCTCGTCGTCGCCGTCGATCCGCACGTCCGCCTGCGCCCAGTGCCCGTCCAGCAGCTCCCGCTGCTCGCGCACCAGCCGGTCCCAGCCGGCCAGTTTCGCCGTGGCCAGCGCCCCCTCCACCTGGTCCCGCAGGGCCTCGGTCGACCGGCGCGAGGACCAGCCGTAGGCGAGGAACTTGACCAGCCGCAGCTTGGCCCCGGCCGGCAGCCGGGCAGCCAGCGTGTAGCGGGCCAGGTCGCCGCTGGCCTCGATGTCCTCGGTGGAGGAGTCGGGGATCTCCACGACGTGGTCCATCCCGGCGGCCACCCGCAGCTTGCTGCGCTTGGTGCTGTGCACCAGGACGGCGTGCCGGCCCCGGGCCACCGCCATCTCCGACTGCAGCGGCCTGGCCAGCGCCGCCGAGGCGCGCGGGTCACCGTAGGAACCCACGCCGTCGACCTGCTCGTTGGCCAGCAGGTCCGACTGGAGCGCGACGTAGAGGTCGCCGTCGTCATCGGTGCACTCGACGGAGTACTCGATCGCTGCGATCGACCGGCGGGTCAGCGACACCAGCCGGGTGCTGGTGACCTTGACGGTGCGGCCGTTGGGCGAGCGCCACTCGGTCGTCCGGCGCAGCACCCCGGCCTTGAGGTCCAGCGTGCGCCGGTGGTCGATGATCTCGCCGTACGTCAGGTCCAGCGGGGTGTCCCCGACCAGCAGGCGGATCAGCTTGCCGTCGGTCACGTTCACGACGGTCTGCCCCTGCTCGGGGAAGCCGTAGCCGGCCTCGGCGTAGGGCAGCGGCCGCTCCTCGAAGAAGCCGTTCAGGTAGGTGCCCGGGACGACGACCGGCTCCCCCTCCTCCAAGGTCCCGCGTAGGCCGATGTGCCCGTTGGCCAGCGCGAACACCGACTCGTTGACCGCCAGGGACGCCATGTCCAGGCCGATCTCGGTCAGGGCCCACGGCTCGATCGGGAAGTGCGCCCGACCTTCGGTCATGAGTTCCGCTCCAGCAGCTCGGCGAGGTCCTGCACGACGATGTCGGCGCCCCGCTCCGCCAGGCCCGCGGCCTGACCGACCCGGTCGACGCCGACCACGAACCCGAAGTGGCCGGCGTGCCCGGCCGCTACCCCGGACAGCGCGTCCTCGAACACCGCGGCCCGGGCCGGTGCGACTCCCAGCGCGCGCGCTCCCGCCAGGAACGTGTCCGGCGCCGGCTTGCCGCGCAGCCCGTCGCGCGCGGTCACCAGCCCGTCGATCCGGGCATCCACCCGGTCGGCGAAGCCGGCCGCGTCGATCACATGTGCACCGTTGGCCGAAGCGGTGACCACGGCCACGGACAGGCCGGCTTCCTTGGCCGCGCGCAGGTACCGCATCGAGCCCTCGTACACCGCGACGCCGTGCTCCTCGAGCTCGCGGAGCACCAGCTCGTTCTTCCGGCTCGCGACCCCCGCGACGGTGGCCGCGTCGACCGGGTCGTCGTCGGACCCCTCGGGCAGGGTGATGCCACGGCTGGCCAGGAAGTCACGCACGCCGTCCTTGCGCGGCTTGCCGTCGACGTACTCGTTGTAGTCCGCGGCGGTGAACTCCGCGGCGGAGGGGTCCCGGCGCCGCAGGAACTCGTCGAAGGTCCGTTTCCAGGCGGCCTGGTGGACCTTCGCGGTCTGGGTGAGCACCCCGTCGAGGTCGAACAGGCAGGCCCGGATGTCATCGGGGAGTCCCAGCACAGTGCCACGCTACGGGCAGTGGCTCGTCGGGACCTGCCGAATGCGTGCGCCTGCGGCCCCCCGCCCGTCGGCCTCGGGGGACCACCGGCGGGCAACGGGGGTTGCGGTCACTGCTCCGGCCCCCGGAGGGGGCCGCCCACCGCTGGGTGGACCCGGATCAATCCGGCTTGTGTTAGGGATAACGGTCGTCCGCGGGTCCGGGAGCGACGTGCGACCACGGGTGCCCCGGCCCTCCCGCAGCGGTCCGCCGCCGGGCCGGTGGGGAGCTGGTGGGGGCGATCGGGCGGGGCACGGCCGACCTGCCTAGGGTCGGCGGCAGGTGCGGCGCCCGCCGCTCCCCCCGGCTCGTCCGCCGGGCCCCGAGGACCCGAGGAGGACCCGGCATGGCCGGTCGACCCATCCCGCCCGACCCGTACGACTTCCTGCCCCAGGTGCCCACCTTCACCGTGACCAGCACGGACGTGCGCGACGGCGAGCGCCTCGCCCAGCCGCTCGTCAGCGGCAGGATGGGCCTGGACGGCCAGGACCGCTCGCCGCAGCTGTCCTGGTCGGAGTTCCCGGCCGAGACCCGGGGCTTCGCGGTCACCGTCTACGACCCGGACGCCCCGACCACCAGCGGCTTCTGGCACTGGGCGGTCGCCGGCATCCCGGCCTCGGTCACCGAGCTGCCCAGCGGTGCCGCCGACGGTGGGCTGCCCGAGGGCGCGGTCCAGCTGCACAACGACGCCGGTTTCGCCGGCTTCGTCGGCGCGGCACCGCCGGCCGGGCACGGCCCGCACCGGTACTTCGTCGTCGTGCACGCCCTGGACACCGACGACCTCGGCGTCCCGGCCGACGCGTCCCCGGCGTTCCTGGGCTTCAACCTGTTCAGCCACACCCTGGCCCGGGCGACGATCGTCGCCACCTACGAGATCGAGTGACCCGCTGACGACCGGGGCCGGCGCCCCCCGATGAGGAGCGCCGGCCCCGCAGCGGCCCGGTCCGCGTTCAGCGGACCGGACGCTCCGCGAGGCAGCTGCTCCCCACCCGGGCGAAGCCCACCCGCTCGTAGACCCGGGCGACGTCGTCGTCCCCGGCGGCCAGGAAGACCAGGTCGGCGCTCTGACGGGCGTGCTCGACCAGCGCCGAGGTCAGGCCGGCTCCCAGCCCCCGGCCGCGGAAGCGCGGCAGCGTCGCCACGCCGACGACCTCGCTGACCTCGAGCCCGTCGACCTCCACCGGCTGGTGCGAACCCACGGCCACCGGTTCCCCGTCCGCGACGGCGACCATCATCACCGTCCGCCCGGCCGCCACCCGCTCACGCAGCACCGTCGTCAGGGCCACCTCCGCCGGGGCCCCGGAGCCGGCGGGCGCCGGGGCGCCCACCGGTGTCGCGAAGGCCTCCTGGGTCAGGAGCTGGTAGCGGGCCAGCTGCGGGTCGTCGGCGCCGACCAGGTACAGCCGCACCTCGGCCGGCAGCAGCACCTCGACCGGGTCCACGGAGACCAGCAGCGGCAGCTCCTCGACCGCCAGACCGGCCCGGCGCGCGACCCCGGCCAGCCCCCGGCAGCGGTCGCCGAGCCACTCCAGGGCGGCCGGCAGGCCGGCCTCCTCCTGCAGGGCGATCGCGGCGCGCACGTCGGCCAGCTGCACCGCGCCCTCCTGCCCGGGCCGGGGGCGGGCCGGGAAGGGCCACTCCGGCGGACCGATCGGGACGTCGAGCGGGCCGGCCCGGTGCAGCCGGGCGTCCGGCAGCGGAGCCACGGCGAAGTAACGCTCGATCCGGTCGAGCAGCCCAGGGCGGGACGGCACGTCGCAGACCCTAGACGGCCACCCACCCGCCGAGGGAATGCGGCGGTCCCGCACCACCCGCGGGGGTGTCCCCCGCACCCGGCCGGACGCCCCCGGGGCCGCAGGCGGCACGATGGGCGCCGTGACCGTCGGGACGCGAGCGCAGGTCTCGCCCTTCACCGCCTTCGACCGTGCGTCCTGGCGGGCCCTCGCCGGCTCCTCCCCCCTGCCGCTGGACGCCGCCGACGTCCGCGAACTGGCCACCCTGGGCGACCGGATCGACCTGGACGAGGTGACCACGGTCTACCTGCCCCTGGCCCGGCTGCTGCACCTGCACGTGGCCGCCAGCCGCCGGCTGTGGGCGGCGCAGACGGAGTTCCTCGGCGCGCGCACCGAGAAGGTCCCCTTCGTGATCGCGGTGGCCGGCAGCGTGGCGGTCGGCAAGAGCACCACCGCCCGGCTGCTGCAGGCGCTGCTGGCCGCGGGCCCGGACACCCCGCGGGTCGACCTGGTCACCACCGACGGCTTCCTGCTGCCCAACGCCGTGCTGAAGTCCCGCGGGATGCTGGCCCGCAAGGGGTTCCCGGAGAGCTACGACCGGCGGGCGCTGCTGCGCTTCCTGGCCGACGTGAAGTCCGGCCGCGCCGAGGTGAGCGCCCCCCTGTACTCCCATCAGGCCTACGACGTGCTGCCCGGGGAACGCCAGGTGGTCGACTCCCCCGACGTCCTGGTGCTGGAGGGCCTCAACGTGCTGCAGGCCGGCGGCGCGAGCGGGCGGGTCCCGGATGTGTTCCTCTCGGACTTCTTCGACTTCTCCGTCTACGTCGACGCCGCCGAGTCCGACATCGAGCAGTGGTACGTCGAGCGCTTCCTGGCCCTGCGGCGCACCGCCTTCGTCGACAGCGACGCCTACTTCCACCGGTTCGCCGACCTCACCGACGAGGAGGCGGTCGCGACCGCCCGCGGGATCTGGGACTCGGTCAACGGGCCCAACCTGCGCAGCAACATCGCGCCCAGCCGGTCCCGGGCCCGGCTGGTCCTGCAGAAGGCCGCCGACCACGCCGTCCGCCGGGTCCTGCTCCGCAAGCTCTGAGCGGCGGGTCGCGACAGTCGAACTGTGACGATATCCGCGTCGCGACCTCGTGAGGTGACGCCCACGACGGCCGTCCGTATCGCGCGCAGACTCGCTGCAGGCCGCACGGATGCGGCCGGTCTCACTGCCCCGGCGCCCCGCCGGCGGACGACGAGGAGAAGCCCGCATGTGTTCCCACGTAGTGCCCTGCCCCGACGCCACCGCCGACGACCGGGTGCTGGCCGCCCCGATGAGCCGGCACCCCGAGCAGGGCTGGACCCTCCTGTGCAACGGCGTCGTCCTGTTCGACGACGACGGCGAGCTGCTGCCCGACGGCCAGGTCGTGCTCACCCGTCCCTGGGCGATGTCAATGACGTCCTGAGCAATGACATCCTGAGCAATGACATCGTCGTCCTGACGGACGACACCGCGGCCAGGTGCCGTGACCCTGTCGTCCTCACGGACGACATCGCGGCCAGGTGCCGTCCCCGGCGCCGTCGAGCCGCTGCCGACGTCCTCGGCGGGAGCCTCCGGCCCCACGCCGAGTGCGCCGACCGCCTTTTACGGCGGACGGCCTTGCCTCAGGCCTGGGCGCCCACCACGTCGGCCGTCGTCCCGAGGTCGTCCGGTGCACCCTGCGCCCGCGCGGGCACCGCCGCCACCGGCCGGTGCGCCACGTGGGGCTCCTCGAAGGCCTCCGGCGGGGGGCACGAGCAGACCAGGTTGCGGTCGCCGTAGGCGCCGTCGATCCGGCGCACCGGAGCCAGGTACCCGCGACCGGCGAGACCGGGCACCGGGTAGACCGCGGCCTCCCGCGGGTAGGGCCGGTCCCACTCCCCCGCCACCATCGCCAGCGTGTGCGGGGCGTTGCGCAGCGGGTTGTCGGTGCGGTCGTATTCGCCGGTGGCCACCTTCTCGATCTCGCCGCGGATGTGCATCATCGCCTCGACGAAGCGGTCCAGCTCGGCCTTGTCCTCGCTCTCGGTCGGCTCGACCATCAGCGTGCCCGCCACCGGGAAGCTCATGGTCGGGGCGTGGAAACCCAGGTCGATCAGCCGCTTGGCGATGTCGTCGTTGGTGACGCCGGTGGCCTTCGTCAGCGGGCGGATGTCCAGGATGCACTCGTGGGCGACCA
>JAOPWG010000456.1 GCA_025965775.1 Modestobacter sp.
CGCTGGACCCGACGGTCCGCCGGGCGGAGACCCCGGAGGGCCGGGAGTACACGATGACCGACACCGTCGGCTTCGTTCGCCACCTGCCCCACCAGCTGGTCGACGCCTTCCGGTCCACGCTGGAGGAAGTCGCCGCGGCCGATCTCCTGCTGCACATCGTGGACGGCTCCGACCCCCACCCGCTGGGCCAGATCAGCGCGGTCCGGGTGGTCCTCGGCGAGATCGACGCCGCGGCCGTGCCCGAGCTCATCGTGGTGAACAAGGTCGACGCCATGACCGAGGAGGACGTGCTGCTCCTCCGTCAGGCCCTGCCGGGCGCGGTCTGGGTGTCGGCCCGCACCGGCGAGGGCATCGAGGTGCTGCGCGACCTCATCGCCGCCCGGCTGCCCCACCCCGACGTCGAGGTCGACGTCCTCGTGCCCTATGACCGCGGCGACCTGGTCGCCCGGGTGCACCGGGACGGCGAGGTGCTCAGTGAGCAGCACGGAGCGGAGGGCACGCGCCTGTCGGCGCGGGTCGATGCCGGCCTGGCCGCCGTCCTGACCGGGTTCGCCGCACCGGTCGCCTGAGCTGCACACCGGCCCGGGTCCCCCCGCGGGGCCCGGGCCGGCGCGCGTCCGGAGCGATCCGGCCGGCGCCGCGGCGCGAGGACGATCACGAGCAGGTCACGGCCCCGGTACCGTGACCCGGTGGCCAGCGGCGCGGTGCAGGGGACGGCGGAGCCTCTCGGGCGGCCGCCGCTGCACACCCCGGGCCCGGTGATCGGCACCGGCCGGCCGCCGTGGTGGCTGCTGGGTCTGGCCGCCGTCGTCACCGTGGCGGTGACCGCCGAGCTGCTGACCCGCGGCTGGCTGGAGTGGATGGACCTGCGGGTCTCCGGGGCGGTCAGCTCCTGGGACCTGCGGCACTCCGACGGCTACTGGCTCGTCTGGGTCTTCACCCAGGCCGGCGGGCGGGGCTTCATCCTCATCCTGCTGGCCGGGCTCGTCGGCTGGCTGTGGTGGCGCGAGCGCACCCTGTTGCCGTTGGTCCGGGTGGTGGTGGCCCTCGTCCTGCTGACCGGCGTCGTCTACGCGTTCAAGTGGGGGATGGGGCGCACCGCGCCGGCCTATCCCGGCTCCTTCTTCCACCGGGACGGCGCCAGCTACCCGTCGGGGCACGTGGCCAACGCGGTCCTCATGTGGGGCGTCGCGCGCTGGCAGTCGGTGCAGTTCGGACTCCCTGACCGGGTGCAGCGGCTCGCCTGGTTGCTGAGCCTGCTGGGGCCGGTGGCCACCGGGGTGGCCATGGTGACGCTGGACTTCCACTGGTTCACCGACGCGGTGGTGGGTGCGGCCGTGGGCATCCTGCTGTTGGGCGTGGTGCACCTGTTCGACGCAGCTGTGCTGTCACGCTGGGGCCGTGCCGGAGCAGGCCGTCGGCAGGCATAGCCGGGTCGGCCGCGCTGCCTGCGCCGCCGGCGCGCTGGTGATCGTCCCCCTCGGCCTGGCGTGGGGCGTGCTGCCTGCCTCCCCTCTCCGCGCCGAGACGGCCCCCCGTGCCGGTGTCGAGGCCTACGGCCCGCCGGTGCCCCAGTGCTCGATCACCGACCCGCGGCTTCCGGAGCTCTCCGGGCTGGCCACCGCCGGCCGGACCCTGCTGGCGATGAACGACGGCGGGGACGCGACGACGGTCTTCGTGCTCGACGCCGCCTGCGCGGTGGGCGAGGTGCGTTCCGCGCCGGTCGACCCCTACGACCCCGAGGACCTCGCACTCGCCTCGGACGGCAGCATCTGGCTGGCAGACACCGGCGACAACCGGCAGGACCGCGCCACGGTGGCCCTGATCGGGATGCGCCCGGACGGCAGCACGTCGCTCACCCGGCTCACCTACCCCGACGGCGCGCACGACGCCGAGGCGTTGCTGCTGGCGCCCGACGGCACGCCATACCTGGTGACCAAGGAGGTGCTCGGGGCCAGCGCCGTGTACCGCCCCGACGCGCCGCTGGTCGACGGTGCAACGCTGACGATGTCGAAGGTGGCCCAGCTCGGGTTCACGCTCACCGGCACCCCCGGGGGGCCGGTCGGCCGCGCCGGCCAGCTGTTGGTCACCGGCGGGGCCGTCTCCGGGGACGGGCAGCGGATCGCGCTGCGGACCTACACCGACGCCTACGTCTGGCCGCTCGAGGGATCGGACGTCGTGGCCGCGCTGCGGGGTGCGCCCGTCCGGGTGCCGCTGCCGGAGTCCCCGCAGGGTGAGGCGATCAGCTTCGCCGCGAACGGGCGCGACCTGGTCGTCTCCGGTGAGGGCCAGCCCGCCGTGGTCACGGTCGTGCCCGTCGACGCCCCGGTCGCGCCGGCCGCCGCGACCGGGCCCACGGACGGCGCCCCGGCTGCCGCGCCGACGGTGAGCGCCCGGGCCGGGGCGATCGCCGCGGCAGCCATCGCCGCGTCGGTGGCGACCCTGGTCGTGTGGACCTGGGGCAAGTTGCGCCGTCGGAGCTGATCGGCACCCGTCGTCCCCGGAACCGTCCGGCCGGCAGCGGGGCGCCCACCTCGTGGTGAGCCCGCGGCGCCGGCCGGCGAGCCGTGCTGTGCCGGTTCGTTGTGCCGGTGCGGCGGGTCAGACCCGGCGCAGGACCGTGACGACCCGCCCCAGGACGGTGGCCTCGTCCCCGGGGATCGGCTCGTAGGCGGGGTTGTGCGGCATCAGCCACACGTGCCCGTCGCGCCGCTTGTAGGTCTTGACCGTGGCCTCGCCGTCGATCATCGCGGCCACGATCTCGCCGTTCTCGGCGGTGGGTTGCTGCCGGACGACCACCCAGTCGCCGTCGCAGATGGCCGCCTCCACCATGGAGTCGCCGGTCACCTTGAGCATGAACAGGGTGCCCTCGCCGACCAGCTCACGGGGAAGCGGGAAGACGTCTTCGACGGCCTGCTCGGCCAGCACGGGACCACCGGCGGCGATCCGCCCGACGAGGGGCACGTAGGTCGGTGCGGGAGCGTGTGCCTCGTCGGTGCCACTGGTCGCGCCGGTGCCGGCCAGCGCCTGAGCGGAGGCCGGGGCGTTCATGGCGTCGCCGGGCATCTCGCCGGGCAGCCGGACGTCGAGCGCACGCGGTCGATTGGGGTCGCGGCGCAGCCAGCCCTTGCGCTGCAGGACCGACAGCTGGTGGGCGACCGAGGACGCCGAGGACAGCCCGACGGCCTCTCCGATCTCGCGGACCGAGGGCGGGTAGCCGCGTCGCTCGATGGAGTCGCGGATGACCTCGAGAACCCGGCGCTGCCGCTGGGTGAGTCCGTCACCGGCCTCGCCCCGGTCGGGGAACTGGCGGACCGCCGCACCGCCTCCGGCCTCCTCCACAGGCGCCTGACCGGCGCGCTTGCGGCGGGGTGTGCCCGTCGTGCCCTTCGACGTCCGGCTGTCGACCGCCATGTGTCCCCCTCGCCCGGTGTGCCCCGCGGCGCACCTGTCCGACACCGGTGTTCGCCCCAGTGCCTGCTCTGGTGATCGATACGCACAGTAACGCCTGGACGCCTCTCGTTCAAACACTTGTTCGAAGACGCGCCGTGTCGACGCGATTTCGTCGGTGGCCTCCGGTAGACATCGCACAGGCGTTCGAATCGAACAAGCGTTCGATACCACTGGCGCCCGGATGTGAGGAGCGAGTCGATGTCCAGTGCAGAGCTCAGGAAGACCCCGGTCCCGTGCCTCCCTGTCCGGGTCGCTGCGGCGCGATCGCTCTTCGCCCGCGCCGAGGTGCCGCCGGCGCGGGGGCCGCACCCGGCCGCGCCGGTCACTGCGCGGCGGGATGCGGTCCGGCCGGGCGCCCGGCCGCTTCGGCACGACGGCCTGGCCGTTGCCCGCCCGGTGCGGGGTGGGTGTCTGCCCGACCCCGGTGTGGCCGGCACCACGGTCCCGGGCGCGTCCGCGGGATATTCGTATGCGGCGCCCCCGCCGCTGCGCCTCACCCGGCGCGGTCGCCGGCTGGTCGCGGCACTCTCCATCGCCACGGGCCTCGTCGTGGCCGGCACCACCGCTGCGACGGTGCTCGACGGTCCCGACGCCGGCCTCCAGCTCGCCGGGCGGAGCAGTGTCGTGGTCGAGTCGGGGGACACCCTCTGGTCGATCGCGCGCGAGCTCGCGCCCCAGGAGGACGTGCGGGCGGTCGTGGACGCCCTGGCGGAGGTCAACGGACTCGACGACACGCTCCTGGTCCCCGGGCAGGTGCTGCGGCTGCCCTGAGGGTCCGGTCGGCGTGCCGTGGTCGCTGCGGCTCGCCGTCGGGGTACCTCCTCGTGTGACCAGAGGGGCCGGGTGGTCTCCGGGGTCACGGTGGAACACGACACGCCCCCGGGGACTTGCACACCTGTGGGGGTGGTCGTACGGTTCGACCACTACATCTAGTAGTTACAGAGTTGTAGTCCGTCCACAGGCCGTTCCACACGTTCTCCCCGGGGCATCCACCGGATGTCCCCCGACGAGTCCACAGGACGGCCGGTGGGCCGGCCCGACGAGGGTGTCACGCCCGGCCGTCGAACTGGCCCCCGACACCTCGGAGAGGAGGTGCACACCGCATGCGCTGTCCCTTCTGCCACAACCCTGACAGCCGGGTGGTCGACTCGCGGGAGACCGACGAGGGCGCCACCACGCGCCGGCGTCGTTCCTGCCCCGGCTGCGGGCGGCGGTTCACCACCGTCGAGGAGGCGGTCCTGGCTGTTGTCAAGCGCAGCGGCGTCAGCGAGCCGTTCGACCGGTCCAAGGTCGTCGCCGGTGTGCGCCGGGCCTGTCAGGGCCGGCCGGTCGACGAGGACCAGCTCGCCCTGCTGGCTCAACGGGTCGAGGACGCGGTCCGGGCCACCGGCTCGGCGGAGATCCCCAGCCACGAGGTGGGACTGGCGATCCTGGGACCGTTGCGGGACCTCGACGAGGTGGCCTACCTGCGCTTCGCCAGCGTCTACCGCAACTTCTCCTCCGTGGCGGACTTCGAGAAGGAGATCGCCGAACTGCGGGGCGCCGAGGCGTCCCGATCCACCGCGCCCGGCGACGCTGCCGGCACCTGAGAACTGTCAGACCCCTCGCCGATGATGTCGGTGGGTCTGTTCCCGCACGACTGCACCACCAGAAACCGTTACGGCTTCGGCGCCCGCCGACTTCCCAGCCGCCAGTTCCGTCGCACAGCTACTCCAGGGGAGCCCCGCACGATGACCGAGACCACCGACCGCCTTTCGACCAGCCGACCCCGCCGCGGCGGCAGCGGTGGCAAGGCGCCCAGCCGCGGCAAGGGCCTGAAGGTCAAGCGCGTCTACACGACCCCCGGCGTGCACCCCTACGACGAGGTCACCTGGGAGCGTCGGGACGTCGTCATGACCAACTGGCGTGACGGCTCGATCAACTTCGAGCAGCGTGGGGTCGAGTTCCCGGCGGAGTGGAGCATCAACGCCACCAACATCGTCACCACCAAGTACTTCCGCGGAGCGGTCG
>JAOPWG010000472.1 GCA_025965775.1 Modestobacter sp.
GGGTGGTGATCGACTGGTGCGCGCCCCCCTCGGGCGCCAGCGTCACCCCGGACGGCGTGCCGACCAGGATCGACTGGCCGCCGGCGTAGACGCCGAACGACCACGGCTCCAGCGCCCGGGCGACGAAGGGGTCGTACATCACGCCGATGGGCAGCAGCGGCTGGGCCCATCGGTTCCACGTGGAACCCAGCTCGCCCATCAGACCCACCAGGTTGGTCTCGGCGATGCCCAGCTCGACGTGCTGGCCGCTGGGCCGCTCCCGCCAGTGCAGGATCGTCTCGGGGTCGTCGGAGAACCAGTCGCGCCGGTCCTCGGCCGACCAGACCCCCACCTTGTTCACCCAGCCGCCGAGGTTGGTGCTGGAGCTGACGTCCGGACTGACGGTTACCACCCGGGCGCCGACCTCGGGCGCGGCCCGGTTCAGGTCCAGCAGCGTCCGGCCCAGCGCCGCCTGGGTCGTCGCCGTCCCGGAGGGGGTGCGCCCCAGGTCCGTCGGGACAGCGGGGACCGGGGCGCCCTCGTGCTCGGTGCGCCGCAGCCGGGCGGCCGCGGCGGCCAGCAGCCGGGCCGGAGCGCTGTCGGGGTCGAAGGTCGCCCACGGGTCGCCCGGGTCGACGCCGACCCGGGCGGCCAGCTCGCCGAGCTGGGCCTCGCTGAGCAGCGCCGAGTGTTTCTGCGGGTGGCACTCGGTGGCCAGCCCGTAGCCCTTGAGGGTGTAGGCCAGCACCACGGTGGGCCGGGTGTCGTCGATCTGGGCGAACGCCGCGCGCAGGGCGGCCAGGTCGTGGCCGCCCAGGTTGCGGACCGCGGCCAGCAGGTCCGCGTCGGCGACGTCGGCGATCAGCGCGGCCACCCGGGCCGCGGCCGGTCCGTCGCCGGGCAGCTGCGCGCGCAGCTCGGCCGGGCTGCGCCGCAGCATCCGCTGGTACTCGGCGTTGGTCATCTCGTCGATCCGGTCGCGCAGCTCGGGTCCGCCGGGCCGGGTGAACAGCTCCTCGAGCAGCGCGCCGTACTTGACGGTCAGCACCTGCCAGCCGGCGGCGGCGAACATCCCCTGGAGCCGGGTCCCGCCCATCGTGGGCACCACCCGGTCCAGCGACTGCCGGTTGAGGTCGACCACCCACACGACCTCGCCGAGCTCGGCGACCATCGGGTCAAGCACGGCCTCCCAGACCGCGCCCTCGTCGAGCTCGGCGTCGCCGACCAGCGACCACTGCCGGCCCGCGCCGCCGGTGCCGAACTGGGTGTTGACGTACCGGCGGGCGATCGCGCCCCAGATCGGCGCGGTGGCCCCGATGCCGACCGACCCGGTGGAGTAGTCGGCCGGGACGGGGTCCTTGAGCCGGCTCGGATAGCTCTGCAGCCCCCCGAACTCACGCAGCGTGGGCAGGTACGCCGCGTCCAGCTGGCCCAGCAGGTACTCCAGGGCGTGCAGCACCGGGGAGGCGTGCGGCTTGACCGAGACCCGGTCCTCGGGGCCCAGTTGCTCCAGCCACAGCGCGGTCATCAGGGTGACGATCGAGGCGCTGGAGGCCTGGTGGCCGCCCACCTTGAGCCCGGTCGGGTTGGGCCGCACCCGGTTGGCGTGGTCGACGATCGCGGTGGCCAGCCAGAGCACCCGCTGCTCGACCTCGCGCAGGGCCGCGTCGTCGGTGTCGGTCCCCATGGGGACGGCGGTGAGCGTCATGCCTGCACCCGACCATGCTCCGCCGGCGGGCACAATCCGCGCGCCGCACGCCCGGCAGCCGCCCACCGCACGGGGTCCCGCCGGGCACGCACATCGGCGGTGCGCGGACACCGCGGTGCGCGGAGGGGATAGTCGGCACGGGCCGCACCCGTCTATGGTCCGCCCAATGTGGCATGGGCCACACCATCGCGACGACACCATCGTGACGACGTCGTCGGGCCCCGACCCAGCCATGGAGGTGACCGTGCAGCCCAGCACCCTGGCGACCGCTCCGGCACCGGCCGCGCCCCTGGCGCGCTTCCCGGTGGTAGGCACGCACAGCCTGGAGGAGGCCCGGGACGCGGTCACCCGGATCTACCTGCCGCACGACCTCGTGGCCGCCCACGACAAGGTGGACATGACGCTCAACGCGGTGTCCGACCACCACCTGACGCTGGGCTACCTCACCTACCAGGCGGCGGCCGAGCTGACGATGCCTCCCACCGAGGACTGCTACCACGTCAACCTCACCACCGTCGGGCACACCGACGCCGACCGGTCGGACGGGGCGCGGACGCGGACCGAGGCCCGGTGCAGCGGCGCGGTTCTCAACCCGACCCAGCGCAACACCGTGCGCTGGAGCCCGGACGCCGAGCAGCTGATCCTCAAGCTTCCGCGCAGCAGCCTGGAGAGCCATCTCGGTGACCTGCTGGGCCGCTCGGTGGCCGAGGTGGTCGACTTCGACTTCGGCCTGGACCTCACCCATGCGCCCGGCCAGAGCCTGCTGAACTCGGTGGAGTTCCTGGCCCGGGAACTCGACCGGCCCGGGGGCCTGAGCGAGATGCCCCTGGCCCGCGAGCAGCTCGAGGCCTTCGTGATGACCCAGGTGCTGCACGCCGGCCGGCACCAGTTCTCCGACGCGCTCGCCGCGCCGGCCGAGACCCTCCGGTGCGGCCGCCTGGCCCCCGTGGTGGCCTACCTGGAGGAGCACGCCGACGAGGCGCTCACGCCGCAGCAGCTCGCCCGCATCGGGTGCATGAGCGTGCGCACGCTGCACGCGGCCTTCCAGCAGCAGTTCGGCGAGTCACCGATGAGCTACCTCCGCCGGGTGCGGCTGGACCGCGTCCGCGCCGAGCTCGTGCGCAGCGATCCGGCCGATGTGCGGGTCACCGACGTGGCCATGCGGTGGGGGTTCTTCCACCAGAGCCGCTTCGCCCAGCAGTACCGCGACCGGTTCGGGGAGCTGCCCTCGGCGACCCTGCGCCTCTGAGGGGCGCGCACCCGTGGACTACACCGAACTGACCACCGCCTTCCTGGGGGAACCCACCCCCGGACGCGCCGCCCCGCGGGTCCCCGGGGGTCCGGCCCGCCTGCTGCGGGACGCCGCCGAGCCGATCGCCACGATCGGTTTCTGGGGTCGCCCGGCCTACGACGCCCTGGCCGAACTCGGCCTGGAGTTCCTGACCGGGTACGTGTGGGGCCGCACCGCCCCCATGGGCGAGCCGACGGCGCCGGTCGTCGTCGCCGCGTTCGGGGTGTTCGAACCGGGCCTGGTGACGAGCCTGTACGAGCAGGCCCGTGGCCTGTGCACCCGCGCTCAGGTGCTCGCCGCACGGGAGGCAGGCGCGGTGGCCTCCCTGCACGAACTGCTCCCCGACGTGCCGACCGGGGACGTGGCGGCCGCCGTCGAGCTGCTGCGCCGGGCCACCGACGTCGCCGCGGCCGACGTCGCCGGGCGACCGCTGTTCGCCGGGCTCGCCTCGCTGCCGTGGCCGGAGGATCCGCTGGGCCAGCTGTGGCACGCCGCGAACCTGCTCCGGGAGTACCGCGGGGATGTGCACCAGGCGGCCAACGTCGCGGCGGGGCTCACCGGGGTGCAGATGAACCTCGTGACCGAGTACTGGGTCGGCTGGGAGCCCACCGCCTACGCCGGTACCCGGGGCTGGGCGCCGGAGGTGATGGCCGCTGCCGACGCCGACCTGGTCGCCCGCGGCTGGGTGGCCGACGGTGCGCTCACCGCCCGGGGGCAGCAGCAGCGAGACGACATCGAGGCGCAGACGGACGCCGCGCTGGAACGGGTGCTCTCACCCGTCGGCGACGACCTGCCCGCCCTGACCGACCTGCTGGACCGCTGGTCGGCTGCGATCGTGGCCGGTGGCGCAGCACCGCCCGACCCGTACAAGCGGGTCAGCGGCTGACCGCTGCGCCGCCTTCGTCGCGCGTCGGGTTCCGGGACGGCGGGCTGCGCTGGGCGGATGGAGGTCAGCCGACGGCGGATGGCCCGACCGGCCGCGCCTCCCTACCGTCGGGAGCGTCCCCGTCCCACCGCCGTGAGGAGATGCCGTGGTCGCCCCTGTGGCTACCCCGTCCGCGACCGACCGACCCGCGGGCGCCCTGGACGGCGTCCGGGTGCTGGAGGTCGGCACCCTGATCGCCGGACCGTTCGCCGGGCGGCTGCTCGGCGACCAGGGAGCCGACGTGGTGAAGGTGGAGGCTCCCGACCGGCCGGACCCGCTGCGCACCTGGGGCCAGGTGTCCGAGGACGGCCGCGGCTTCTTCTGGACCGTGCACGCCCGCAACAAGCGCTGCATCACCCTGGACCTGCGGCAGCCCCGCGGGCAGGAGCTCTTCCTCCGGATGGTCGAGCAGGCCGACGTCGTGATCGAGAGCTTCCGGCCCGGCACCCTGGAGCGCTGGGGGCTGGGCTACGACCAGCTCGGCCGCGTGAACCCCGGCGTGATCCTGGCCCGGGTCTCCGGCTACGGGCAGACCGGGCCGGCGGCGCACCGGCCCGGTTACGCCAGCGTCGCCGAGGCGCTGGCCGGCATGCGCTACGTGACCGGCTTCCCGGGCCAGCCGCCCGTGCGGATGGCGCTGTCGCTCGGTGACTCGCTGGCGGGCATGTTCGCCGCCCAGGGCATCCTGTTCGCGCTGGTGGCCCGGCAGCGCACCGGCACCGGGCAGGTGGTGGACACCGCGCTCACCGACTCCTGCCTGGCGCTGACCGAGTCGATGCTCCCCGACTACGACCGGGGCGGCGTCATCCGCCAGCCCAGCGGGACGCGGCTGGAGGGCATCGCGCCGTCCAACTCCTACGAGACCTCCGACGGCAGCTTCGTGATCATCGCCGCCAACCAGGACAC
>JAOPWG010000496.1 GCA_025965775.1 Modestobacter sp.
GCCGGCCGCCTGCACGGCGACCACCCGGACGCCGGGACGGCGGGCGCGCACCGCGGCGGCGACGCCGGAGACCAGCCCGCCACCGCCGGTGCCGACCACCACCGTGGCCACGTCCGGGCACTGGTCGAGGACCTCCAGGCCGACCGTGCCCTGCCCGGCGATGACGTCGGGGTGGTCGAAGGGGTGGATGAACACCGGGCCGGTCTCCGCGGCGAACGCCATCGCACCGGCCATCGCCTCGGTCAGGGTCGGGCCGACCAGCCGCACGGTGGCGCCGTAGCCGCGGGTGGCCGCGACCTTGGGCAGCGGCGCGCTCTCGGGCATGAACACCGTGGCCTCGGCGCCCAGCTGCCGGGCGGCCAGCGCCACGCCCTGGGCGTGGTTCCCGGCGCTGGCGGCGACCACGCCACGGGCCCGCTCGGCGTCGGTGAGCCGGGCGATCCTGGTGTAGGCGCCACGGATCTTGAACGAGCCGGCCCGTTGGAGGTTCTCGCACTTGAGCCACACGGGACCGCCGACCCGCTGGGCCAGCCCGCGGGAGTGCTCCAACGGCGTCCGCCGCACCACCCCGGCCAGCAGCTGCGCGGCCGCCTCGACGTCTGCTCCGCTCACCAGGGGCACTGCACCGGAACCGGACACGGCCCGATCCTGGCAGGTCGCCCGGGCCGGCCCAGCTCCCGGACCGGCCACGACCGAGGGACGACGGACTCCCGACTGTCACCGGCCCGTCGTACCGTGGTCGAGGTGACGGACGCCGCACCGCTGGGGACCGGATCGTCCCCGACTGCCCCCGCCCCCACGACCCTCGGCGCGCTCCGCGACAGCGGGGCCGCCTTCCGGCCGGTCAAGGCCGAACTCCGCGCCAACCTGCTCGCCCGGCTCGCCGCCGGCGAGCCCACGCTGCCCGGCATCGTCGGGTTCGAGGACACCGTGCAGCCCGAGGTCGAGCGGGCCCTGATCGCCGGCCACGACCTGGTCCTGCTCGGTGAACGAGGTCAGGGCAAGACCCGGCTGATCCGCACCCTCGTGGGCCTGCTCGACGAGTGGACCCCCGTCCTGGTCGGCAGCGAGCTCAACGAGCACCCGCTGGCCCCGATCAGCGTCTGGGCGCACCGGCAGATCGCCGCGCACGGCGACGACACCCCGGTGGGGTGGCTGCACCGCAGCGACCGGTACGGGGAGAAGCTGGCCACGCCGGACACCTCGGTGGGCGACCTGATCGGCGACGTGGACCCGATCAAGGTGGCCGAGGGCCGCACGCTGGGCGACCCGGAGACCGTCCACTACGGCCTGGTACCGCGCACCAACCGGGGCATCTTCAGCATCAACGAGCTGCCCGACCTGGCCGAGCGGATCCAGGTGGCGCTGCTCAACGTGCTCGAGGAACGCGACATCCAGATCCGTGGCTACCGGGTGCGGCTGCCGCTGGACCTGCTGCTCGTGGCGACCGCGAACCCCGAGGACTACACCAACCGCGGGCGGATCATCCCCCCGCTCAAGGACCGGTTCGGCGCCGAGGTCCGGACCCATTACCCGATCGAGCTGGCCGACGAGATCCAGCTGCTGCACCAGGAGGCGCAGATCACCTGGCAGAGCAGTACCGCCGGGAGCAGCGGGCTGGACTCCCCCGTCGTCCCCGAGCACCTGGTCGAGATCATCGCCCGCTTCACGCGTCTGGTCCGCGAGTCCAGCCATGTCGACCAGCGGTCCGGGGTCAGTGCCCGCTTCGCCATCGCCGGGCTGGAGACGATCGCCGCCTCCGCCGTCCGCCGGGCCGCGGTGGCCGGCGAGAGCCGACCGGCCGCCCGGGTGGTCGACCTGCCCAGCGTCGTCCCGGCCAGCCGGGGCAAGGTCGAGTTCGCCGACGCCGGGTCCGACCCCGACGACGAACGGGAGATCGAGGTCCTCGAGCACCTGTTGCGGCAGGCCACCGCGCAGACCTTCCGGGCGCGCTGCGGTGGGCTGGACCTGACCGGCCTGCAGGAGCACTTCAGCGGCGGGGACGTCGTGGAGTCCGGCGACCTGGTGCCGGCCGCGGCACTGATGGGCCAGCTGGGCACCATCCCCCGGCTCGCCGAGCTGCTCGGCCGGGTCGGCGTGCCGGAGGGCGAGCAGTCCGCCGAGCAGGCGGCCGCCGCGGTGGAGTTCGCCCTCGAAGGCCTCTACCTGACCCGGCGGCTGGCCAAGGACACCGACGGCGGCCGCACCGTGTACGGGGCCTGACACGTGGGCGAGCGTGCGAGCTCACGGATGAGCAGAGCCGCTGCGCGAGCGCGGCCGACGAGCGCCGGCGAGGAGGACTCATGAGTCGTGGGCGCCCGGGCCGGGGGTACCGGTACGGCCGGTGGCACGGCGGCCCGGACCCGCTCGCCCCGCCGTACGACGTGGCGGCGGCCGTCGACGAGCTGGGTGACCAGGTGCTGGGCGGCAGCGGGGTCCGTGAGGCCCTGCGCGACCTGCTCCGGCGCGGCATCGACGGGCGGGCCGGGCTGGACCAGCTGCGCCGCTCGGTACGGGACCGGCTGCGGCAGGCCCGGCAGGCCGGGCGGATGGACGGCACGCTGGAGCAGGTCCGCGAGCTGCTGGACCGGGCGCTGGCCGCCGAGCGCCGCGAGCTGTTCCCCGACCCCGACGACGCCGCCCGGCTCGCCGAGTCCGAGCTCGACGCCCTCCCCGAGGACACCGCGGGCGCCGTCCGGGCGCTCAAGGACCACACCTGGCGCTCGGCGGAGGCCGCGCAGGCCTACCAGGAGATCGAGGACCTGCTGCGGCGGGAGGTGCTGGACAGCTCCTTCCAGGGCATGAAGCAGGCGCTGCAGGCCATGCAGGACGGCGACAGCGCCGGCATGCAGGCGGTCAAGGACATGGTCGCGGACCTGTCCGCCCTGGTCGACGCGCACAACCGGGGCGAGGACACCAGCCAGCAGTTCGCCGACTTCATGGACAAGCACGGCCAGTTCTTCCCCGACGATCCCCAGTCGGTGGAGGAGCTGATCGACTCACTGGCCCGCCGGGCCGCCGCCCAGGAACGGATGCTGGCCGGGCTGTCCCCCGACCAGCGGGCCGAGCTGCAGGACCTGATGGCCCAGGCGATGGACGACCTGGGGCTGCAGAGTGAGATGACGCATCTGTCCGACGCGCTGCGCCAGGCCCGGCCGGACCTCCCCTGGGGTCAGCGCGGCTCGGTGCCCGACGGCGAGCAGGGCCTGGGCATGGGCGACGCCACCACCGCGGTCGCCGAGCTCGCCGACCTGGAGGCGCTGTCCTCCCAGCTCTCCCAGGGCTACGCCGGTGCGTCCCTGGCCGACATCGACGAGGAGCTGCTGGAGCAGGCCCTGGGCCGGCCGGCGGTCGACGACCTGGCCGCGCTGCGCCGGCTCGAGCGCGAGCTGGAGCGGCAGGGCTACCTGGAGCGCTCCGAGGGCAAGCTGGAGCTCTCCCCCAAGGCCGTCCGCCGGCTGGGCGCCACGGCGCTGCGGCGGGTGTTCGCCCGCTTGTCGGCCACCGGGCGCGGTGAGCACGACGTCGCCGACGCGGGCGCCGCCGGTGAGCTGACCGGGGCCTCGCGGGAGTGGCGGTTCGGTGACGAGCAGCCGCTGGACGTCGTCCGCACGGTGCGCAACGCCGTCCTGCGCACCGCCGGCGGTCCCCGGGAGGAGGGGCAGCGGCGGGTGCGGATCGCCGTCGAGGACTTCGAGGTGGTGGAGACCGAGCGGCGCACCGGCGCCGCGGTCGCCCTGCTGGTCGACCTGTCGTACTCGATGGCGCTGCGCGGCACGTGGGGCGCGGCCAAGTCCACGGCGATGGCGCTGCACTCACTGGTGACCACCCGCTATCCCCAGGACGCCATCGAGATCATCGGCTTCTCCTCCACCGCGCAGGTGCTCCGCCCGGAGACCCTGGCCGAGCTGTCGGTGGACACACTGCAGGGCACCAACCTGCAGCACGGCCTGATGCTGGCCCGCCGGTTCCTGGCCCGGCACCACGACGCCGAGCCGGTGGTCCTGGTGGTCACCGACGGTGAGCCGACGGCCCACCTCGAGGACGACGGGACGCCGTACTTCTGCTGGCCGCCGATGCCGGAGACGATCGCCAAGACAGTCGCCGAGGTCGAACGGGTGGCGCGGTCGGGGGCGACGATCAACGTCTTCGCCCTGGATCCGGAGCCGGCGCTGGTCGACTTCGTGCACCAGATCACCTCGCGGGCCGGCGGCCGGGTGTTCACCCCCGACAGCGACCGGCTCGGCGAGTACGTCGTGTCCGACTACCTGCGCGTGCGGAAGGGGCGGCGGGGGCGCTGAACGGGTCGGGGAGACTGGTGCGGTGAGCACGGAGGCGCAGCCCGGGACGGTCACCATCGAGCAGGTCGATCCTGCGGCCACCTACGACCTGCGCGCCCGCGTGCTGCGTCCCGGGCGCCCGGTCCAGATCACCGGCGACGACGCCCCGTTCACCCTCCACCTGGCCGCCCGTACCGGGGACGGCGAGGTCGTGGGCGTCGTCCGGTTCCACCCCCAGGACTGCCCGTGGCAGGTGGCCGAGGCGGCCTGGCAGCTGCGCGGGATGGCCACGGACCCGCGGGTCCGGGGGCTGGGGGCCGGTCGCGCGCTGGTGGCCGAGGGGCTGTCCCGGGTGGTGGCCCGCGGCGGCGACCTCGTCTGGTGCGACGCGCGGGCCTCAGCGGTCGGCTTCTACCAGCGGATCGGCTTCACCGTGGTCACCGAGCCCTACGACCTGCGCCCGGTGGGCCCGCACCTGGGCATGGTCGTGGAGCTGCCGATCCGGTGAGCGAGCTCACCCATGGGCGCAGCACCTCCGTGAACGCGGCCGAACAGCGCCAGCGAGGAGATCACCGGAGCGGGTGGGCTCCGCTGGAGCTGATCCCGGGGATCCGGCCGGCGCGGAAGGCGTTGACGAACAGCCGGTGATCCTCCCGGGTGCGCGCGGCGTAGTCGTGGGCGAAGGCGATCAGGTCGGCGATGAACTCCTCGCGCCGGTCGCCGATCATCGTGGTGATCGCCTCCTCGGTCTGGAAGTCCACCAGTGAGTGGTCGCTGTCCAGGTCGCCCACGCAGTGCGTCTTCGCGGTGGCCCGGCCGAGCTGGGCGACCACCGGCAGGATCTCCTCCGGCTCGGTCAGCTCCTCCCAGTCCAGGTCCAGCTCGTACGGGGACAGCTCGGCGACGACGAAGCCCACCCCGCCGATCTCGGTGTGCCCGATGAACGGCGAGGCGTGCGCCTGCAGGGCCCGCTGGCTGATCGCCGTCCG
>JAOPWG010000508.1 GCA_025965775.1 Modestobacter sp.
ACCCGACGATCAGCGGCCTGGCCAGGGCATTCCCGGTCGCGGCGTCGGCGCCCGCATCCCTCGAGGGCGTCCTCGCCGACATGCTGGCTGACGTCCTGAAGGTCGAGCGGGTGCCGGTCGAGGCCCATTTCTTCGACGACCTGGGTGCCGACTCGATGGTGATGGCCCAGTTCTGCGCCCGGGTCCGGAAGCGCCCGGACCTGCCGTCGGTGTCGATGAAGGACGTCTACCAGCACCCCACCATCGGCGGCCTGGCCACGGCATTCGCGGCGACCGCACCCGCCCCGGCCGGATCCTCGACCGCGGCGCCGGTCGCCGCGCCGACCGAGGCCGGGGTCGAGGCTCCGGCGCGGGCCAGCACGTTCGAGTACGTCCTCTGCGGGGCGCTGCAGTTCCTGATCTTCGTCGGGTACTGCTTCCTCTCCGCAGTCGCCTTCGAGAAGAGCTACGGCTGGATTGCCGCCGGGCAAGGTCTGGTCGATGACTACCAGCGGTCGGTGGTGGCCGGCGGCGTGACCTTCCTCGCCATGTGCACGTTGCCGATCGTGGCGAAGTGGCTGCTCATCGGCCGGTGGAAGCCTCGGCAGATCCGCATCTGGAGCCTGGGCTACGTCCGCTTCTGGATGGTCAAGACGCTTGTCGCGGCGAACCCCCTGGTCCTGTTCGCCGGATCGCCGGTGTACACGCTGTATCTCAGGGCGCTGGGCGCGAAGGTCGGGCGCGGTGTCGTGATCTTCTCGCGGCACGCGCCCGTGTGCACCGACCTGCTCACCATCGGTGACGGCACGATCATCCGCAAGGACACCTACCTCAACTGCTACCGGGCCCAGGCCGGCCTCATCCAGACAGGCCCGGTCACCCTGGGCAAGGACGTGTTCGTCGGGGACAAGGCGGTGCTCGACATCAGGACCTCGCTCGGCGACGGGTCCCAGCTCGGCCATGCCTCCGCGCTGCACGCGGGGCAGGGCGTGCCTGCCGGCGAGCGCTGGCACGGCTCCCCGGCACAGCCGACCGAGTCGGACTACCGGGGGGTCGCAACGGCCGACTGCAGCACCTGGCGGAGAGCCCGCTATGCCATCGGGCAGCTGCTGCCCGTGCTGTTCGTGTACCTGCCGGTGGTATTCGGCGGCGTGGCCACGCTGATCGCCACGGTCCCGTCGCTCGCCGCGCTGCTGGAGCCAGGGCCGCTCGCCCTCAGGACCTGGAGCTTCTACGCATTCGCCCTGGCCGTCTCGCTCTCGGTCTTCTTCGGCGGTCTGCTCGTCCGCTTCCTCTTCATCGTCACCGTTCCGCGACTGCTCAACCTCGCGGTCAAACCGGACACGGCGTACCGGCTGTACGGCATCCGCTATTCAGCCCACCGGACGATCATGCACCTGACCAACAGCAAATTGTTCCAGACCATCACCGGCGACAGTTCCTTCGTCGTCCACTATCTGCGCAGCCTCGGGTACAAGCTCTCTCCCGTCGTGCAGACCGGGTCGAACTTCGGCACGGAGGTGAAGCACGAGACCCCCTTCCTGAACTCCGTCGGCAGCGGAACGGTGGTCGCCAGCGGGCTGTCGCTCCTGAATGCCCACTACTCGAGCACGTCGTTCAGCGTGTCCCGGACGGCGATCGGGTCGAGCAACTTCCTCGGGAACGACATCGTCTACCCCCCGGGGGGGAGGACGGGCGACAACTGCCTCCTCGCGACAAAGGTGCTGGTGCCGATCGACGGGGAGGTCCGGCAGGGTGTCGGACTCCTGGGGTCGCCGAGCTTCGAGATCCCACGCACCGTGGCGCGGGACAGCAAGTTCATCCAGATGGCCCACGGGGAGGACTTCCCGCGCCGCCTGGCCGCCAAGAACAAGCACAACCTCGCCACCATCGGGTTGTACCTGCTGGCACGGTGGGTGCACTTCTTCGTGCTCACCGTCGTCGTTTTGAGCGGGCTGGACCTGCTCGACAGTTTCGGTCCGTGGGCCATCGCGCTGTCCGAGATCCTGATCCTCCTGTTCAGCCTCTTCTACTTCTCCTTCGTCGAACGGGCCTCCACGGGATTCCGCGGCGTGCAGCCGAAGCACTGCTCGATCTACGAGCGTGACTTCTGGCAGACCGAACGCTTCTTCAAACTGTGCGCGCGCATGGGCGTACACCGGCTCTGCGCCGGCACCCCGTTCAAGTCCGTGATCTGGCGGCTGGTGGGTGTCCGGCTCGGGAAGAGGCTCTTCGACGATGGCTCCGGCATGTCCGAGAAGAACATCGTGACCATCGGCGACGACGTGACCCTCAACGCCGGCTCGTACATCCAGTGCCACTCGCAGGAGGACTACGCCTTCAAGTCCGACCGCATCACGATCGGTAGCGGCTGCACGATCGGGGTCGGTGCGATGGTCCATTACGGCGTGACGATGGGCGACGGCTCGGTGCTCGCGGCCGACTCCTTTCTCATGAAGGGCGAGGAGATGCCACCGCACGCCCAGTGGGGCGGGAACCCGGCCAGGGAGATGCGGGACGACATGGCCACCGTGCAGGTCCGCTGGGCCGGCGACGGCATCGGCGACGCCGCCCCCACATCCAGCGCAACACCCCGTCCGGATTCCCACGGGCGGCACCGCCCTGGTCGGCGCCAGGCCGCCGTCAGCGCCATGGCCCTGGTGGACGGAGGACGACGATGAGCCCCACGGTGGACGCCGGACGGGAGTACTGGCGCGAGGTGCTCGTCGCCGGTGGGTTCAGCGCGATCCCCCGGTGGGTCCTCGACCCGGTCCCGGGCGTCGGCGTGCACGAGGCGCCGGTCCCCCCCGACACCGAGGCGGCGTTGCGCCGGCTCGCGGCCGAGGTGGCGGTGCCGGTCGGCTCGGTCCTGCTGGCCGCGCACGCCACGGTGCTCGCTGCGTTGTCGGGCGAGCGCGAGGTCGTGACCGGGTACGTCGCCGGGGAAGGCAGCCGGCCGTTGCCCTGCCGGTTGACGACCGAGCCCGAATCGTGGCGGGCGCTGCTGCTGGCCGCCTGCCGGGTCGAGTCCGAGGTGCTGGCGCACCGGGATGCGCTGGTCGACGACGTCAAGCGCGAACTGGGCCTGACCGGAGCGTCGTTCGAGACCGTGTTCGACCCGACCGGGCAGGGTGGTGAGCTCGCCGTCGACACCGTGCTGGAGGTGGGTGCCGCACTGCGCGGCGACCGCCTGGTGCTGCGGCTGCGGTATCGGACCGACGTCCTCGACGCCGGGTACGCCGCCCGGATCGCCGGCTACCACCTCACCGCCCTGGCGCTGATCGGCGCCGATCCGGAGGCCGCGCACGGGCGGCAGAGCCTGCTCTCCGCCGAGGAGGTGCGTCTCCAGCTCGAGGAGCTGGCCGGGCCGCACCGGGAGCTCCCGGACGGCCGGGTGCACACGCTGTTCGAACAGCGGGTGGAGCAGCACCCGGACGCCGTCGCGGGCGTGCACGGCGACCGGCAGTGGACGTATCGCGAGCTCAACGCCCGCGCCAACCGGTTGGCCCGGGCGCTGCTGGCGCGGGGACTGCGCCGCGAGGAGATCGTCGCAGTGGTGACCGAGCGCGACCTGGACTGGATGGCCGCTGTCCTCGCGATCTGGAAGGCCGGTGGCGCGTACCTGCCACTGGAGCCGCACTTCCCGGCCGGTCGCATCGCCACCGCACTGTCCCGGGCCGAGTGCCGCCTCGTGCTGACCGAACGCGGCAGCACCACCACGCTCGACCAGGCGCTCGACCAGCTGTCCGGGATCGAGACCCTGTTCGTCGAGGCGGCCTACGACGAGGGCCACGCCGACGCGGACCTCGGCATCCAGGTGGCGCCTGACCAGCTGGCCTACGTCCTGTTCACCTCCGGTTCGACAGGCGAACCCAAGGGGGTGATGTGCGAGCACGCGGGGATGCTCAACCACATCTACGCCAAGATCGACGACCTGGACGTCGGCGAGGGTGAGGTGATCCCGCAGACCGGCCCCCAGTGCTTCGACATCTCGGTGTGGCAACTGGTGGCTGCGCTCCTGGTCGGCGGGCGGACCCTGATCGTCGACCAGGAGGTGATCCTGGACGTCGAGCGGTTCGTGGACACGATCGTCGACGGCCGGGCCGGCGTGCTCCAGGTCGTGCCGTCCTACCTCGACGTGGTGCTCAGCTACCTGGAGCAGCACCCCCGCGAGCTGCCGGCCCTGCACTGCGTCTCACCCACTGGCGACTTCCTGAAGAAGGAGCTCGTGCAGCGCTGGTTCGCGGCCCATCCCGCGATCAAGCTGGTCAACACCTACGGACTGACCGAGACCTCGGACGATGCCGTCCACGAGTCCATGACCCGGGTCCCGCACGGGGAGCGGGTCCCGCTCGGCCGCCCGATCAACAACACGACCGTCTACGTCGTCGACGAGCACATGCAGCCGGTACCGCTGGGCGCTCCCGGGCTGATCGTCTTCTCCGGGGTCTGTGTCGGCCGGGGGTACGTCAACGACCCCGAGCGCACCCGTCAGGTCTTCGCGGACGACCCGCTCCGCGCGGGCCAGCGGATCTGCCGGACCGGCGACTATGGCCGCTGGCAGCCGGACGGCACGCTCGACTTCCTCGGCCGCCGGGACAACCAGGTCAAGATCCGCGGCTTCCGGATCGAGATCGGCGAGATCGAGAACGCCCTGCTCCGCGTGGCGGGTGTCCGCGACGGCGCCGCAGTGGTCGTCGAGGGGGTCGACCGCACCAACCGCCTGGTGGCCTTCTACTCCGGCCCGCAGGCGTTGGAGGTCGGCGTCCTGCGCGACCGCCTGCGCGAGAGGGTGCCCGAGTACATGGTCCCCTCGGCGTTCCACTGGCAGGAGAGCCTGCCGCTCACCGCCAACGGGAAGATCGACCGGAAGACGCTGGCGGCGCTGGCGGCGCTGGCCGGGGAACTCGACGTCCAGGAGGCCCGCTCCGCGCCGGTCACCCCCACCGAACAGCGGTTGGCGGCCGCCTGGGCGACGGTGCTCGGGGTCCCGGAGGACCAGATCGGCCGGCGGGACCACTTCTTCGACCGCGGCGGCACGTCGCTGTCGGCGGTCAAGCTCGCGATCACCCTGAAGCGGGTGGTGTCCCTCACCGACCTCACCCGCCACCCGGTTCTCGCCGATCTGGCGGAGCTGGTCGACGGCAGGTCCCAGCGCCAGGCGGGGCTCCTGCAGTGCCTGTCGGGACCGGATGACGGGCGGGCCGGCGCGCTGGTGTGCTTCCCGCACGCCGGTGGCAACGCGGTGAACTTCCAGCCGTTGGCCGGCGTGCTGCGGGGGAGTGGACTGGCGGTCCACGCCGTCGAACTGCCCGGTCACGACCTGGCTGCCCAGCGTGAGCCGTTCGCGTCGATGGCCCAGGTGGTCGGGCAGGTCGTCGACGAGATCACCCAGCGGAACCTGAGCCGGGTCCTGGTGTGGGGCCACTCCGCGGGCGCCGCGTTCGCCCTGGAGACGGCCCGGCAGCTGGAGCGGCGCGGGGTGGGCGTCGAGCGGGTTTTCCTCGGTGCGCAGCTGCCCGGGACCGCCACCGCCCGGCGTGCCGCCCTCACCGAACTGACCGGGCGGAGCGACGCGGAGATCGCTGCGGGGCTGCGGGCGGACAGCGCCTTCGCCGGGCTCGGGGAGCTGGACGCCCAGCGCGCCGAGCACGTCGGTGCCGCCTTCCGGCACGACTGCGTGTGCGTCCACCGGTATCTCGCCGACGTCCTGGACTCCCCGCCCGCCGAGAAGCTGTCCGCGCCGGTCACGGTGGTCGCCGCCGCCGACGACCCGCTCACGGAGGGCTCCGGCCACCGGTACCGGGAATGGGAGCTGCTGGCCGAGCACGTCGAACTGCACGAGCTCGCCGACGGCGGGCACCACTTCCTGCGCACGCGTCCGGCCGAGGCGGCAGGAGCCGTACTGAGTGCCGCCGACCGGTTCGCGCCTTCCGAGTGACAGCTGAGAGGAACCCGATGTCGTCCTCGTCCCTGGCGTCCCTGCCCGACGTACACCTGCAGGCCGGTGAGCCCCCTCTGCTGCGGAGAGATGCCGCCGGCGATGGTCCGGGGTGGGCGGCCGAGCACCGGGACGCGCTGCGCGCGGTCGTCGCCGAGCACGGCTCGCTCATGGTCCGGGGCCTCGGCCTTCGGGACGCGGCCGAGGTCGGTGCCGTCTTCTCGGCGCTGGCCACCGGTCTGATGGCCGGGACCGAGGCCTTCGCGCCCCGGCAGGCGTACTCCCCGGGCGTGTACTCGTCGACGAAGTGGCCGCAGAACCAGCCGATGCGCATGCACCATGAGCTGAGTTACACGACCGAGGCCCCGAGCCTGATGCTGTTCGCCTGCCTCGTGGCGCCCACCGACGGCGGCGTGACCGCGGTGGCCGACGGGCCGACGGTGCTGGACGCGCTGCCCAGTGAGCTGGTCGAGCGGTTCGACCGGGAGGGTTGGCTGCTCACCCGCAACCCGCCGGCCACCGAGGAAGCCGGCCGATGACCACCGATCGTCCTTCCCCACAGGAGCCCCTCATGCCCCAGCAACGCACCGTGCCACCGTTCTCGGTGCTCCCCGGCGCCCAGGTCCAGCAGGCCCTGCAGGGGCGCGAGAAGGAGGTCGTGGAACTCGTCGAGTCCACCTACCGGCTGCACGACGCCGGGGACTCGGTGAACCCACCGTCCTATTTCCTGCGCTTCCCCGACCGCCCCACCGCCCGGATCATCGCCCTGCCCGCATCGATCGGCGGGAACGTGCGGGTGGATGGCCTGAAGTGGATCTCCAGCTTCCCGGACAACGTGGCGGCCGGCGTCCCCCGCGCCTCGGCCGTGCTGATTCTCAACGACCACGACACCGGGTACCCGTTCGCCTGCCTGGAGAGCTCGATCATCAGCGCCACCCGGACGGCCGCGTCGGCCGCGTCGGCGGCCGACTGGCTGACCCGCGGCCGGCAACGGCCGACGCGCATCGGGTTCTTCGGGGTCGGCCTGATCGCCCGCTACATCCACACCTTCCTGGCCGGCACCGGCTGGTCGTTCGACGAGACCGGCGTATACGACCTGTCCGCCGACAGCACGGCCGGCTTCCGGGGCTACCTGGAGCAGACGGGCAGCGCCGGCCGGATCACCGTGCACGACAGCGCCGAGGAGCTGATCCGCGCCAGCGACCTGGTGGTGTTCGCCACCGTCGCCGGCCAGCCGCACGTCACCGACGTGTCGTGGTTCGAGCACAACCCCACGGTGCTGCACGTGTCGCTGCGCGACCTCGCACCGGAGATCCTGATGGCCTCGGCCAACGTCGTCGACGACGTCGAGCACTGCCTGAAGGCCGACACCTCGCCGCACCTGGTCGAACAACTCACCGGCAACCGGGACTTCCTGACCGGCACGCTGGCCGACGTGATCGCCGGGCGGGTGACGGTGCCGGCGGACCGGCCGGTGGTGTTCTCGCCCTTCGGTCTCGGCGTGCTCGATCTAGCGGTGGGAAAGTTCGTCTACGACGAGGTGGTCCGCGCCGGTGAGCTGCACGTCGTCGAGGACTTCTTCTCCGAGCTGCGCCGGTACGGCTGAACGGGCGAGTGCGTGCAGATGACCAGGAGGACGTACCCGCGTGGTCGGGCGACCCGTCCGGCCCCCGGGCCATCGATCGGCGTCAGGCGGCCGGGACGTGGGTAGCGTCACCGGGTCGGTCGACCAGGCCGGCTGCGAGTGGCTGCGGTACGACTACAGCCCCGCGCTCATGCCGCCGGACCAGCCCGACTCCTTCACCATGTGGCGGTACCGGGACCTGTTGCCGCTCCCCGACGGTCCGGTGCGGTTTCCGGTGCCGATCGGTGGCACACCCCTGCTGGCCGCCCCGGCACTGCGACAGGCGCTGGGCACGCCGCATCTGTGGATCAAGGACGAGACACGTAATCCGACCGCGTCCAACAAGGACCGCGCCACCGCCCTCGTGATCGAGGACGGGCTGCGGCGCGGGGTGTCCACGATCACCACCGCCTCGACCGGCAACGCGGCCGTGTCCACCGCCTTCGGTGCCGCGGCAGCCGGGCTGCGGGCCGTCATCTTCGTGTCCGCCGACTGCCGGCCGGAGAAGACCGCGCTGATGACCTCGGCCGGTGCCTGGGTCTTCCAGCTGCGCGCGGGCTACGCGGCCGCGGTCGACCTGTCCCGGGCCGCCGCGCGCACGTTCGGCTGGCTCGACCGCAACACCGGGGCCAACCCGGCCACCGTCGAGGCGAAGAAGACCGTGGCGTTCGAGATCTGGGAACAGCTCGGCCGCCGGCTCCCGGACGTGATGATGGTCCCGGTCGGCGACGGTCCCACGCTGGTGGCCCTCGACAAGGGTTTCGCCGAACTCGTCAGCTGTGGCCTGGCGGAGCGACGACCGCGGCTGATCGGTGTCCAGGCCGAGCACTGCCAGCCGTTGGTGCGGGCCTGGCTCGGTACACCCGCCGGGCCGGCAGAGCTGGACCCCGGCGCGACTGCCGCTGACGGCATCGCGGTGCTGCGCCCGGCAATCGGTGACGCCGTGCTGGACGCGGTGCGCCGCGGCGGCGGAGGCATGGTGGCGGTCACCGAGAACGCACTGCTGGACGCGGTGGCGGCCCTGGCCCGCCGGGCGGGCGTAGCCGCCGAACCCGCCGGTGCGGCGGCCCTGGCCGGTTGGCGGGCGGCCGTCGAACACGGCCACGCGGACCGCTCGGAGAGCGTCGTCCTGCTGGTCACCGGGCGGGAGAAGGTATCCGGGACGCCGGCCGACCCGAACCGGGTGGCGGTCGTCGACGGGCTGGACGAGGTCGAGCGGGCGCTGGGGGGCGACGTGCTGGTGGTGCCAGGGCCGGACTCGTGAGCGCCGGCCGACGCACGCCGTCGGCTGCCATACGACCATCAGCGGCCTTCTCGGCGGGCGGATCGGCAACGTCCGCGCGACGTGCGCCTCCGACGACCGGTACCTGTGGCTCTACCAGTACACGAACCCCGGCAACTGGCGGGCGCACTACCACCGCACCGGGCCGGCGATCGCCTCGGGCCTGGGTATCAGCATCCGGCCGCCGCTGCTCGACGAGACC
>JAOPWG010000510.1 GCA_025965775.1 Modestobacter sp.
AGCCCGGCCGGTCCGCCGCCGACCACCCACACCCGGCGCGGCCGGCGGCGCGGGGACGGCAGCGCGGCCTCCCGGCCGGCCCGCGGGTTGACCACGCACCCCAGCCGACGGTTGCGGCCGACCCGGCCGATGCACTCCTGGTTGCAGCGCAGGCAGGAGCGGATCTCCGCCGTCCGCCCGGTGCGCGCCTTCACGGCGAAGTCGGGATCGGCGATCTGCGCGCGGACGACGCCCACCAGGTCACACTGCCCCGCAGCCAGCGCCGCCTCGGCCTGGGCCGGTGCGGTGAAGCCGCCGACCCCGACCACCGGCAGCCGCGTGGCCGCACGGAGCCGGGCGGCCGCCGGCAGTGTCCAGCCCGGCGGCGTCCCCATGGCCGCGACGTTCCGGTACAGGTTCTCGGTGGCCACGCCGACCGAGGTGCTGAGGTAGTCGACCTGCCCGGCGGCGGCCACCAGGCGGGCGGTCTCCACCGCCTCGTCCCGGGTGATCCCACCGGGAACCAGGTCGTCGGCCGACAGCCGGATGCCGAGGGCCCGGGCCGGCCCGATCGCCTCCCGGACGGCGGACAGCACCTCGAGCAGGAAGCGCACGCGGTGCTCCAGCGGGCCGCCGTAGCCGTCGGTGCGCCGGTTGGTGCCCCGGGCGAGGAAGCCCCGGACCAGCGAGGACTGCGAGCACTGCAGCTCGACCCCGTCGAAGCCGCCGGCGGCGCAGTGCCCGGCGGTCGTGGCGTAGCCGGCGACCAGCTCGGCGATCTCGGCGACGGTGACCGCGCACGGCACCTCGCCGAACAGCGGGTCCGGCACGGCGCTGGGCGCCCGCACCGGCGTCCGGGTGTACATCGACGAGGACTGGCCACCGTTGTGGTTGAGCTGGATGAACACCGGCGTCCCGTGCGCGTGCACCGCGTCGGTCAGCCGCTGGAACGCCGGGACGACGGCGGGGTCGGTACCGGCCACCAGCTTCTCGTAGGGCCGGTCCCCGGCCGCGGCCGTGGCCTCCTCGGTGACCACCAGGCCGGCCCCGCCGGCGGCCCGGGCGGCCGCATAGGCCGCCGAGCGGAGGGTGGGCAGCCCGTCCTCGGCGTAGTCGGTCAGGTGGGCGGCGAACACGATCCGGTTGGCGACGGTCACCGGGCCCAGGCGCAGCGGGGTGAACAGGTGGCGGTACTGGTCCATCCGCGCTCCTCCCGTGGCTCGCCGGCTCCGGCACCCTGCCAGACGGCCGGGCGGCCGCGGGGTGTGGGCTCAGCCGGGGCGGACGACCCCGGTGGGGCCGACCGCCTGCACGAGGGTGGGCCGGTGTGCGCCGCACTGGTCGGCCGGCTGCGGCCGGGCGAACAGGTAGCCCTGCGCCCACCGGCAGTCCAGCGCCGCCAGCGCCGCCCGCTGGTCCTCGGTCTCGACGCCCTCGGCGACGACGTCGAGGCCCAGCGTGCGGGCCAGCTCGAGGATCGAGGCGATCAGGGTCGCCGACGAGCCGCCAGCGGGGAGGTCGGCGACGAAGCTCCGGTCGATCTTGAGGATGTCCGCCGGCAGCCGTCGCAGGTAGGACAGCCCGGCGAAGCCGGTGCCGAAGTCGTCGATGGCGATCGTGACGCCGAGCTCCCGGAGCCCGGTCAGCTGGGCGACGGCCCGGTCCACGTCCCGGACCAGCACGCCCTCGGTGACCTCGAGGGTCAGCTGACCGGCGGGGAAACCGCTGTCGCGCAGGGCGGCCACCACGTCGGTGACGACGTCACCGTCGAGCAGTTGGCGCGGGGAGAGGTTCACCGCCATCCGCAGCGGCCCGTCCGACTCGGCCGACCAGGCAGCGCCCTGGGCGACCGCCTCGCGCAGGACCCACCGGCCGATCTCGACGATGGCGCCGGTCTCCTCGGCCAGCGGGACGAACTCCGCCGGGGGCACCAGCCCACGCTGGGGGTGGTGCCAGCGGACCAGCGCCTCGTAGCCGGTGGTGCGCCCGTCGGCCAGGCGCACCACCGGCTGGTAGTACACCTCCAGCTGACCGGCGCCGGTGGCGAGCGTCAGGTCCTGCTGCAGCTCGGCGCGGCGCTCGGCGGCCTGGGCCATGCCGTCGGCATAGCCGACCAGCCGGTTGCCGCCCTGCGCCTTGGCCAGGTACATCGCCAGGTCGGCGTTGCGCAGCAGCGCGCCGGAGGAGTGCTCCCCCGGGTCGGCCGAACTGGCCACGCCGACGCTGCCGTGCACGTACACCGGGTCACCGTCCACGACCACCGGGACGGCGAGGGACAGCAGCACCCGCTCACCGACCGCCCGCGCGACGTCGGGCCCCGCGGCGACCAGCACCGCGAACTCGTCCCCACCCATGCGGGCGACCACGTCCCCGGGGCGCACGCAGCTGCGCAGCCGCTCGGCGACGGCCACCAGCAGCGCGTCACCCGCGGCGTGCCCGCGTCGGTCGTTGATGTCCTTGAAGTCGTCGAGGTCGATGAACAGCAGGCTGATCGGTGCCCCACCGCGCAGCCCGCGGCCGGTCGTCTCCTCCAGCAGGGTCCGGTTGGCCAGACCGGTCAGCGGGTCGGTGAGGACCTGGCTCTCGTTGAGCCGCCAGGAGGCCAGGTGCGCGAGGCTGGCGGCGAGCACGAACGCCGCGTGGATCGCGGCCCACAGCCAGGGGTCGTGCATGCCGTTGTGCCCGAAGACCGCGTGCGGGTAGAGCGTGCCGACGACGCCGTGGTGCACGGTGACCACGAGCAGGGCGATGCCGAAGGGCACCCAGTCCTGGTAGAGCGAGACGACCCCGACCATCACGAAGAAGACGAAGTGCGCCTCGGTGACGCCCTCCCACAGGTGCACGAGCGCGACCGAGGCGGCCATCAGGCTCAGCGTCGTGGCCCCGGCCCGCACCGAGCGGTGAAGGGCGGGCACGACGGCCGGCAGCAGCGGGGCGCCGACCGCGACCAGCACGACGGCGGTGGCGAGCTGCCCGTGGCTCCACCACCAGGACAGCAGCACCAGCACGACGTCCGAGGCCAGCGCGATGCGCACGATGCCGCGGTGCCGGCGCTGCCAGACTGCTTCGGGCAGCATCCGGCCGGCGGGCAGCAGGCGGGCAGCCTGGTCGGAGAACCACGGGATCACCCTGCAGTCATCGGCACCGGGCTCCCGCTGCTACAGTGCCGGCCGCCCGCCTGCCCCTTCGGAGGGGACTGCGCCCCTCCGGCACCCTCCCAGCCAGCACACAGCCCCCGGCCGGGACACGCGAAGGGACCGGGCCGACGCTGGGGTCCCACCCACCCCGGAGGTGCCCCGTGTTGACCGTCGCCGTCCTCGTTCTCTTCCTGGCCCTGCTCGCCTCGGCCGATCTGCTGCCCGCACTGCTGGGCGCCGACCCCACCGGGCTGGTGGCCCCGCAGCGCTGACCGCGGGCCGCCGATCTCAGTCGGTGAAGACGGCGGTGAGCGCCGCGGCCACGTCCCGGTGGTCGCGCACCAGCCGGAACCGGCCCCGGCCCAGCCGGGCCAGATCCCGGCCCAGCTCGACGTCCTGCTCGCCGGAGCTGTCCAGCAGCACGTCCAGCCGCGGCAGCCGGGCCGCGACCAGCCGGGGGTCGGGGCCGGCGTTGTGCACGCAGTCACTCAGCAGCAGCACCCGGGCGTCCCGCGGCGGCACCCCGGCCAGCTGGCGGGCCGCGGTCTCCAGCGCGAAGGAGACGTTGGTCAGCCCCTGGGCCGGCACCCGCAGCAGCAGGTCCAGCACCGCCAGCGGCGCCACCTGGTCCCCCAGGCGCACCAGCACCGCGGCGTCGGACCAGAAGGCGACGACGGCCAGCCGGTCGCGGGCCAGCTCCCCGGCCAGCGCGCCGACGGTGGCGGCCGCCGTCCGCACCCGCTCGCCCTTCATCGACCCGGACACGTCCACGACCAGCACCACCGACCGGCGCTGCCGCACCCGCTCGCGGACGACGATGTCGGTCTCCTCCGGGAACGGGTTCCCGGCGATCGCCTCCAGCGTGCGCTCCAGGTCGAGCTCGTCGGAGCCCCCGCTCCAGGACATGCTGGCCAGCTCCCCCACGCCGCGGCGGGACCGGCTGTCGCGGGGCGGCCGCGGCACGGACAGCCGTTGGGCGATCTGCCGGGCCCGCCGGCGGGTGAGCAGGTCGGCGGCGCTCTCGGTGGCAAGGTCGGCCAGCGGGATCAGCTCCGCCGGCTCGTCCGTCGTCCCGGTCGCCGTGGCGCCGGGCCGGGACGGACCGGTCCGGCTCCGCCGCCGGTCACCGGAGGACAGCGCCAGCCCGGTGCCGCTCGTCGAGGGGCGGTACAGCGACGGGGACTCGGTGAGCTGCTTGGGCCGGCGGCGCAGCGGCCGCATCCCGCGGGGGCGCGTGGCCCCCGGCCGGTCGCGCCGGGTGATCGGCGAGTCGGCCTCGACCGCTCTTCAACCCGGTTCGGCCGCTGCGGGCTGCAGCAGGAAGTGGTCCTCCCAGATCTCCCGGAGCACCGCCTCGGGGGTGGTCTCCAGCGTCTCGTCCAGGAAGATCCGCCCGGACAGCGCGAGCAGCATCCCGTCCAGGACGACGTCGGTGTAGTCCTCGGGCAGCCCGCGGGGCGGGGCCACCGCGGGCTCGTCGGGCAGCGCGACCCCGCGGATGGCGGCCAGCTGGGCGGCCACGAGCGCGACGTCGATGGCACCCCGCACGCTGCTGCCCTGCCGGACGTCCTCCCGCTCCCGGGTGGCCCGGGTGAGGGCCACCGCGTCGGCGACCAGCCGCGGCGACTCCACGCCGGTGCGCCGCCCGACGATGCCCCGCTCCGCCTCGGCGTCCTGGTACCCGATGGCCAGCCGGCACATCCGGTCGTGCACCGAGGTGGACAGCCGGGTGGTGCCGATCGTGTCGTAGGGGTTCATCGAGGCGATCACCCGGAAGGTCGGCAGCGCCTCCACGGTGCCGACCCGCGGCACCGCGATACGCCGCTCGGCCATGGCGGTGAGCAGCGTGTTGAGGGTGTCCTCGGGAGCCCGGTTGAACTCCTCCACGTAGAGGAAGGCCCCAGAGCGCATCGCCTCGACCAGCGGGCCGGGCACGAAGTTGTCCGGCGAGTAGTCCTCCCGCAACACCCGGGCGGGGTCGTGGTGGCCGACCAGTCGGGTCGGGGTCAGGTCGGCGTTGCCCTCGACGAAGACCAGCGGGATGCCCCACTCGGCGGTGATCGAGCGCAGCAGGGTGGACTTCGACGTCCCCGGCGGGCCCTCGAGCAGGACGTCGCGGCCCGCGGCCGCCGCGGCCAGCAGGAGGTCCAGTTCGCGCTGCCGGCCGACCAGGTGGCGGGCCACCCGACCGCGGACGGCGCGGACGGAGGCGCCGTTGTCGCCGGTGACCCGGCTGCCGGTGACCACCGGGTCGTCACCGGTGGAGTGGGAGATGTGCTCGGTCAGGGCCCTGTCCTCTCAGCGCACCGGGATGGCCATCCCGGTGGGGTCGTGCGGTGGGGGTGGCTCATCGGGCGGTGGAGCCGGCGACGAGGGCGAGGGCGGCGCGACGGCCCTCCAGCACGGCCTCCAGCACGGTGCGCGGGGCGACGGCGTCGCCGGCGGGTCGGGCATCCGGGCCGAGCGGGTGCCCGCCGTCCCCGGGCAGCCGGTGTCCGCAGTCCACCACCGCCGTGCACGCCACCTCCCGGGTCGATCCCGTCCACCGGTCGGCGAGCACTGCGCCCCCTCGGTGCACCGAGTGCAGCAGCGTCGCCGTCCGTCGTTCTACACCCGCCCGCTGGACCCGGCCGTTCGCCGGCGCGAGGTCCCCGGTCCGGGACAGCCGGCTGCCGACCACCGGGTCGGGCGTGACGACGGTGACCGGCCGCCCGGTGGCCGCCAGCAGCTCCGCGGCGCCGACCCCCACCCAGTCACCGGCCGGGTCGTGCACCAGCACCGGGCCGTGGGGCAGCAGATCGTCCAGCGCGCCGGTGGCGGCGGCGGCGAACAGCTCGGCCGCGGTCACGACCCGTACGCCGTCGCCGGTGTCGAAGGAACGCCGACCGGGCCGGCCTCCGGTGGCCAGCACCACGGCGCCGGCAGCCGCGACCGGGGCGACGTCCCGCACCTCGAACCGCACTCCCAGCCGGGTGCACTCGGCGACCAGCCACCCGGCGAACGCCGCGAACCGGGCCCGTCCCGGCACGGCGGCCACCACCGGCAGCATCCCGCCCGGCCGGGGTGCGCGGTCGGCGACCCGGACGGCGTGCCCCCGCAGCGCGAGCACCCGGGCAGCCTCCAGCCCCGCCGGCCCGGCTCCGACGACCAGCACCTCCGGCCCCCGGCCGGCCGGCACCGCCCCCTCCGCCGCGGCCGGCTCCACCGCGGGATCCTCGGTCTCGTGCCCGCTGCGGGGGTCGACGACGCAGCTGACCAGCGGGTTGCGGACGTCGCGCACCTGGCAGGCCTGGTTGCACAGCACGCACGGCCGGACCCGGTCCGGCGTCCCGGCGCGCAGCAGGGCGACCAGGCCGGCGTCGGCGATCTGGGCCCGGGTCATCTCGACCGCGTCGGCCACCCCGTCGTCCAGGGCGGCCTGCGCCTGGACCGGTTCGACGACCGAGCCCTGCAGGACGACGGCCGTGCGCCCCGCGGCGGCCGCCCGCATCGCCCGCGTCAGCTCGCGGTTGAACCCCTCCGGCTCGTGGCCGTCGGGCCGGTAGGCGCTGGGAGCCAGCCCCCCGCCGCGGACCACGGTGAGCAGGTCGACGTCCGCGGCGAGCTGCCCGACCTGGCCGGCCGCCTCCTCCGGTGTCACGCCGGCCCACGGGGCGAGCTCGTCGCAGGACAGCCGCAGCGCCAGCACCCGGCCGGCGCCGAGCTCCGCGCGCACCGCGGCCAGCACCTCGCGGGTCAGCCGCAGCCGGTCGCGGCCGTACGCGTCGGTGCGGGCATTGGTCAGCCCGGAGGCGAACTGGCGCAGCAGCGAGCGGGCACCGGCGTCGACCTCCACGCCGTCGGCACCGGCGGCCACGGCGGTGCGCGTGGCGGCCGCGAAGCCGCCGACCACCGCGGCCAGCTCGCCGTCCTCCATCTCCATCGGCACCTCGCGGGTGGCGACATCGGGCACCGGGGAGGGCCCCCACAGCGCGGCCTGCGACCACGCGCTGGACCCCTGGGCGCCGGTGTGCCCGAGCCCGGCCAGCACGAGGGTGCCGTACGGGCGGCAGGCCGCGACGACCGCCGCCCAGCCCGCGGCGCAGTCGGCGGCCAGCGGCGCCCGCT
>JAOPWG010000513.1 GCA_025965775.1 Modestobacter sp.
GGCGCGAGGAGCGGGCCGGCGGACGTCCGGCGCGTGCCCCCGGCCGCCCGGCCCGGGGCGGTGGCCGTCGGGTCAGGGCCGGGGAGCTCGCCATCGCCGCTGATGGTAGGTCGGGAGACCGACCGTCCCGGTCCACCTGTTCCCGCGCGCCGGGTGTGGTTAGCCTCTCGCCCGACACCGGCCCGTGCCCGGTGCTGATCCCCAGGGAGGCTGCCGATGTCCCGCGACTATGTGCTGCCCGGCATCGCCGCCACGGCCGTGCCGACGGCCCGGCTGACCCAGCAGGTGCTGCACGCCGAGGGGGTGGACCCGCACGGTGCGGGGGACGCCGTCCTGTTCGTGCACGGCAACGTCAGCTCCGCGGCGTTCTGGCAGCCGCAGCTGCTCACGCTCGACCAGCGCTGGCGGCCCCTCGCGGTGGACCTGCGGGGCTTCGGCGACACCGACCCCCTGCCGGTCGACGCGCGGCGCGGGGTGCGCGACTGGTCCGACGACCTGGCCGCCCTGGTCGAAGCCCTCGGCCTGGAACGGGTGCACCTGGTCGGCTGGAGCATGGGTGGCGGCGTCGTCCTGCAGCACCTGCTCGACCACCCCGACCGGGTCGCCTCCGTGGCGTTGGTCGCCCCGGTCTCGCCCTACGGGTTCGGCGGGACGACGGGCACCGACGGCACCCGGGTCTACGCCGATGGCACCGGATCGGGCGCCGGCGCCGCCAACCCCGACTTCGTCGCGGCCATCGCCGCCGGCGACACGACCGCCGACGGCCCGACCAGCCCGCGATCGATCCTGCGGGCCTTCTACGTCGGCCAGGAGGCGCTGCCGCTGGACCCGTCGCTGGAGGACGTCTTCGTCGCCTCGATGCTGACCACCCGGACCGGGGTGGACCACTACCCGGGCGACTCGGTGGCCGTCGAGGCGTGGCCCGGTGCCGCGCCGGGGGAGCGCGGCGTGCTGAACACGATGGCGCCCACGGTGTTCGACGTCTCCACGATCACCGAGTTGGCCGTCAAGCCGCCGGTGCTGTGGGTGCGCGGGGACCGGGACCAGATCGTCTCCGACACCTCTGCGTTCGACCTGGCCTTCCTCGGCTCCATCGGCGCCGTCCCGGGCTGGCCGGGTGAGGCGGCGTTCGGCCCCCAGCCGATGGTGCGCCAGACCCGCGCCGTGCTGGACCGGTACGCCGCCAGCGGCGGCCGGTACCGCGAGGTCGTGCTCCCCGACGTCGGTCACTCACCGCACGTGGAACGGCCGCACGAGTTCGCCGTCGCGCTGCTGGAGCATCTCACCAGGCCGGCTGCCGAGCCCGCCGGCCTCACCTGAGTGGGCTTTCGGTACCGAAAGCCCCGGGCTTTCGGTACCGAGAACCCCTGGAGGTCAGTTGGCGTGCAGGGTGGCGTTGAGGGCGCCCCAGTCGCGGTCCCGGGGGATCGCCTCCAGGGCGCCGCTGACCGAGTTGCGCCGGAACAGCAGCCCGTCGCTGCCGGAGAGCTCGGCGGCCTTGACCACCGAGCCGTCGGGCAGGGTCACCCGCGAGCCCGCGGTCACGTAACAGCCGGCCTCGACCACGCACCGGTCACCGAGGGAGATGCCGATCCCGGCGTTGGCGCCCAGCAGGCAGCCGGCGCCGATCGAGATGACCTGCTTCCCGCCGCCGGACAGCGTGCCCATGATCGAGGCGCCGCCGCCGATGTCGGAGTCCGGCCCGACGACGACGCCGGCGCTGATCCGGCCCTCGACCATCGAGGGGCCCAGCGTGCCGGCGTTGAAGTTGACGAAGCCCTCGTGCATGACCGTGGTGCCCTCGGCCAGGTGCGCGCCGAGGCGCACCCGGTCGGCGTCGGCGATGCGGACGCCGGTCGGCAGCACGTAGTCGACCATCCGAGGGAACTTGTCGACCGAGAAGACGGTCACGTTCCCCAGCAGGGCCCGCATCCGGACGGCGGAGAACCCGGCGGCCTCCACCGGCCCGGCGCTGGTCCACGCCACGTTGGTCAGCAGTCCGAAGACGCCGTCCATGTTCAGCCCGTGCGGGCGGACCAGCCGGGTGGAGAGCAGGTGCAGCCGCAGGTAGACGTCGTGCGCGTCGACCGGCGGTGCGGCGAGGTCGGCGATCACGGTCCGGACGGCGATCACCTGCACGCCGCGGGTGTCGTCGGTGCGCACCAGCCCGCCGAAGTCCGGGCCGAGCTCACCCTCGAGCTCCAGCGTCCCGACCTGGAGGGTGCCGGCGGCCTCGCCCTCCGGGGCGCCCAGCCGCGGCTCCGGGTACCAGGTGTCGAGCACGGTGCCGGTCATGGTCACCGTGGCGATGCCGACGGCGGTCGCGCCAGGGCCGGGAACGTCGGAGATGGGTGTGCTCACAGGGGTCACGCTACCGAGGCCGGTCCGGACGTCCGTCTCCCTCGACGGCACAGGACCGCCGGATGCCGCCCACGCGGTTTCTCCGGGCACGAGTGGGCCCGAGTCGGCCCGGGTGGGCCGGCATGCGTGCGCCACCGGGGGCCCCGGGCGGCATGGCCACCTAGGCTCGGCAGCCGTGAGTGCTCCTGCTGGTCCGACCCCGGCGCTGGACCTGTCCGCCGACGTGCTGACCCTGACCCGCGCCCTGGTCGACGTCCCCTCGGTGTCGGGCAGCGAGCAGTTGCTCGCCGACGCCGTCGAGACCGCGCTGCGCGGGCTCGGCGGGCTGGAGGTCACCCGGGTCGGCGACACCGTGCTGGCCCGCACCAACACCGACCGGCCGACCCGGATCGTGCTGGCCGGCCACCTGGACACCGTCCCGATCGCCGGCAACGTGCCCAGCCGGCTCGAGACCGTCGACGGGCAGGAGCGGCTCTACGGCTGCGGCACCAGCGACATGAAGGCCGGTGACGCGGTGATGCTGCGGCTGGCCGGGCGCTTCGGCGTCCCGGGCGCGCAGCCGGCGCACGACCTCACGTTCGTCTTCTACGACAACGAGGAGGTCGAGGCCTCCCGCAACGGGCTGGGCCGGGTGGCGCGGGAGCTGCGTGGCTGGCTCTACGGCGACCTGGCGATCCTCCTGGAGCCGACCGACGGCGTCGTCGAGGGCGGCTGCCAGGGCACTCTGCGCGTCGTCCTGACCGTCCCGGGCCGGCGGGCGCACAGCGCGCGGTCGTGGCTGGGGGTCAACGCCGTCCACGGGGCGGCCGGGATCCTGGCCACGCTGGCCGGCTACGCCGCCCGGGAGGTCGAGATCGACGGGCTGCAGTACCGCGAGGGTCTCAACGCCGTCCGGA
>JAOPWG010000058.1 GCA_025965775.1 Modestobacter sp.
CGCCGCGACGACCGCCACGGCGCGCCAGGACCAGGCAGCCGCGACCAGCAGCCCGTTGGGCACGGACTGGTCGGCGGCCAACGGGACGTCCGGTCCGAGCAGAGTGCCCCGGCTGCGGTCCCGCCCCGGGCGCGGTGCGGGGCCGCCGGGCCGGGGTGGGCCGCTGATGCCGCCCGGGATGTCGACGTCGGGGGCCCCGGTGTCCGGTGCACCGACCGTCGGCAGGCTGTTGCCCGGGGCCGCGCCCGGGTGTGCCGTGTCCGGAGCCGAGGTGCGCGCCTCCACCCGGCTGACGGCCGGGGTCCCCGTGCCGTCGGAGCTGCTGTCGTCCGGCCCGCCGGTGTCGGGTTCCAGGTGACCGTGGAGCTCGTCGTCCATGACCAGCACCACCCGGGTGTCGGGCCAGGCGTGCGGGTCCTGCTCGGCGGCCCGGATGCGCTCCCGCGCCCGCTCGATGAGACGGGTGGCCCGTTGGAACATCGAGTCCTCCAGGCGGTCGGGGCAGGGGCCAGAGTGAGCCTGCCAGGTCGTGCGGGAAGATGGGGCCGTGGCACGACGAGCTGAGCAGTCCCCAGCGGTGAACGCATGATCGACCGCTACACCCTGCCCGAGATGGGCCGGGTCTGGAGCGACCCGCACAAGTACGAGTTGTGGTGCCGGGTCGAGACCCTGGTCCTGGAGGCGCACGCGGCCGCCGGGCGGGTGCCCCCCGACGTGGTCGAGCCGGTGCGCAACGCCCCGCCGCCGACCCCGGGCGGGTCGCCGAGATCGAGGAGACGACGCAGCACGACGTCATCGCCTTCCTCACCGCGTGGGCGGACAACACCGAGCCCCGCTCGGCCGCCGCCTACGTGCACCACGGCATGACCTCCTCCGACCTGCTGGACACCGCGCTGGCCGTCCAGCTCACCGACGCAACAGACGTGCTGCTGGCCAAGGCCGACCGGCTGGTCGCGGCGCTGCGCGACCACGGCCTGGCCCACCGGGACACGATCAAGGTGGGGCGCACGCACGGCGTGCACGCCGAGCCGGACGTCTGGGGTCACCGGGTGGCCGACCTGGCCTTCGCCATGGCCCGCTCGCGCGACCGGCTGCGTGCCGCCCGGGCGTCGGTCGGCGTGGTCGCGATCTCCGGGGCGGTGGGCACCTACTCGTTGATCGACCCGGCGGTGGAGCAGCAGGTTGCCCAGGCGCTGGGGCTGCGGGCGGCCGACGCCTCCACCCAGGTGGTCATCCGGGACGGGATCAGCGAGTGGGTCGCCGCTCTGGCGATCATCGCCACCGTCTGCGAGACGGTGGCGCTGGAGGTCCGGCACGGCCAGCGCACCGAGGTGCGGGAACTGTCGGAGGCGTTCGGCGCGGGCCAGAAGGGCTCCAGCGCGATGCCGCACAAGAAGAACCCGATCCGGTCCGAGCGGATCGCCGGACTGGCCCGGGTGGTCCGGGCGGCGATCGTGCCGGTCATGGAGGGCATCCCGCTGTGGCACGAGCGGGACATCTCGCACTCCTCCACCGAGCGGGTCTTCCTGCCCGACGCGGCGATCACCACCGACTACCTGCTCCACCTGACCGCCGGGCTGGTGGAGAACCTGGTCGTCGACGCCGAACGGATGCGGGCCAACCTGGACTCCACCGGCGGGCTCATCTACACGTCCTCGGTGCTGCTGGAGCTGGTCGAGGCAGGGATGTCCCGCGAGCAGGCCTATGCGCTGGTCCAGGCGGCGGCCATGCAGACCTGGCAGAGCGGGACGCCGTTCCGGGAGACCCTGCGCGGCCAGGCCGACGCCGCCGGCGTGACCCTGGACGAGCCGCGGCTGGACGAGATCTGCCGGCCGGAGCGCTACGTCGCCCACCTCGACCCGCTCTTCGAGCGGCTGGCCGCCCTGTCGTGAGCGGAAGCGAGCAGGTGCTGTCGTGACACTCGGCTACCCGCTGCTGGCGCGGGGCAAGGTCCGCGAGGTCTACGCGGTCGACGACGAGCGGCTGCTGCTGGTCGCCAGCGACCGGATCTCCGCCTATGACGCAGTCCTGCCCACGCCGATCCCGGACAAGGGCCGGGTGCTCACGGCGCTGTCGGTGTGGTGGTTCGACCAGCTCGCCCCGGTGCTGGAGGCGCACGGCGCCACGCACCACCTGATCAGCGCCGACGACGTCCCGGCCGAGGTGGCCGGCCGCGCCATGCTCGTCCGCCGGCTGGCGATGGAGCCCGTCGAGTGCGTGGCCCGCGGCTATCTGTCCGGCTCCGGGACGGTCGAGTACCAGCGCACCGGCGCCATCCGCGATGTCGCGCTGCCGGCCGGGCTGGTCGAGGGCTCGCGGCTGCCCGAGCCGGTCTTCACCCCGTCGACCAAGGCGGAGGTCGGTGAGCACGACGAGGCGATCACGTTCGCCCAGGTGGTGACCACGGTGGGCCGCCCACGGGCCGAAGCGCTGCGGGAGCTGACCCTCGCGCTCTACCGGCGGGCCGCCGAGATCGCCGAGGAGGCCGGGATCATCCTGGCCGACACGAAGTTCGAGTTCGGCACCCACGCCGGTGGCCTGGTCCTCGGCGACGAGGTGCTGACCCCGGACTCCTCGCGGTTCTGGCCGGCGGTCACCTGGTCACCGGGGGCGGCGCAGCCCTCCTACGACAAGCAGTACGTGCGGGACTGGTTGACCGGCTCCGGCTGGGACCGGACGTCCCCACCGCCGGAGCTGCCCGAGGGCGTCGTGGCCGCCACCCGCGAGCGGTACGTCACCGCCTACGAGCAGCTCACCGGCACGTCCTTCGTCTGACCCGCTGCTGTCCGCGGGGACCGCTGTATCGGGACCACGGCGTCCGGAGGACGACGGTGGTCTTCCGGTGTGGCGGCCGGAGGCTGCCCGTCGGGAGGGCACGAAACGGCTCAACGCAGCAGGGGCACGGCACCGGGCCGCGGTGCGATGTGGAGCATCGCAATGAGCACAGCTACGTCACCAGCCCGCGGGCCCGGGCGTTGCGCAGCGCGGTGAACACGTGCGAGCGGACGAGGTCCTGGGCCGCCTCGGGCAGCGTGGTGAACTTCAGCGACCACTCGTGCAGCTGGTCGGTGCGCGGGCACCGGCGGATGAACTCGACCTGCGTCTCGAGCTGGTCGGAGTAGAGGTCCAGCACCAGGCCGATCGGCTGCCCGGCCTTGGGGAAGGGGATGGAGTTCCCCAGGTCACCGTGCGGGCGGAAGACGCAGCGCAGGCCGCCCTCGCTGAGGTCCACCGTGCTGCCGACCAGCTCGGTCTGCCCGAACACCACACGCACCGGCAGTCCGAGGGGTGCCCGGACGGCGTCCCGGCGCTGGGTGTGGGTGGCCTCGCCCTTGACCCGCAGCTGCCAGAGTCCGTCGGCGGCGACGTCGATCAGCGCGGCCTCGATCGACCGGAAGCCGTCGTCGGCCTGCCAGGACAGCTCCAGGTACTCGCCGGGCTCCATCCGCACGACCTCGCCCACCCCGTTGCGGGCGGGCGTCACGTGCACATTCAGCTCGCCCACCCGGCGGACGCGGGCGGTGAGGGCGTCGTCCTGCCCGATCGGCACCACGCTGAGCGCCGTGCCCGCGTCGGGGTAGTCGATGTTGGGTCGCCCGGCGACCATGCCTGCTCCCGTGCGTCGGTGGGCCGCCGGGGGAGGCCGGCGATCGTGGTGACCGAGACTAGTGACCTGTGGCCCGGCCCGCAGGACGTCGATCGGGCGGCTTCCCCCCAATAGGTGAGGGCGCCCCGGGGCCCCTGGCGCAGGCAGTCCAGTCGTGCGCACTGGGACGGTCGGGCGGCCGGCGCCGGGCCGCCGAGGTCTGCCGGTACCCTCGCACCGTGCCCCAGGTGGTCGTCGACGTCGTTCTGAAGCCCGAGATCTCCGACCCCCAGGGGCAGGCGGTGCTCGGCGCCCTCGGCCGCCTCGGCCACCCTGGCGTGCGCAGCGTCCGCCAGGGCAAGCACTTCGTCCTGGAGGTCGACGGCGACCCCGACGAGGCCGAGCTGCGCGAGATCGCCGAGACGCTGCTGGCCAATCCCGTCATCGAGGACGTCGAGCTGCACCTCCGTAACGACTGAAGGAACTGCTGTGCGCATCGGTGTCATCACCTTCCCGGGTTCGCTGGACGACGTCGACGCCGCACGCGCGGTACGCCTGGCCGGGGGTGAGCCCGTCGCCCTCTGGCACGCCGACGACGACCTGCGGGACGTCGACGCGGTCGTCCTCCCCGGCGGCTTCTCCTACGGCGACTACCTGCGCGCCGGCGCCATCGCGGCCCGGGCGCCGCTGATGCACAGCGTCGTCGACCGCGCCCGGCAGGGGCTGCCGGTTCTGGGGATCTGCAACGGCTTCCAGGTGCTGTGCGAGGCCGGCCTGCTCCCCGGTGCGCTGACCCGCAACAGTCACCTGCACTTCCGCAACCGGGACCAGGCGCTGCTCGTGGAGCGCGCGGACACCGCCTGGACCTCGTCGTACGTGACCGGGCAGCGGATCGTCGTCCCGGTGAAGAACGGCGAGGGCCGCTACGTCGCCGCGCCGGCCGACCTGGACCGGCTGGAGGGCGAGGGTCGGGTCGTCGTCCGGTACGCCGGTGGCAATCCGAACGGCAGCTCCCGTGACATCGCCGGCGTCACCAGCGCCGACGGCCGGGTGGTCGGGCTGATGCCGCACCCGGAGCACGCGGTCGAGGACCTCACCGGCCCCTCGGTCGACGGACTCGGCTTCTTCACCTCGGTGCTGGTCGCGGCGGTGGCCGCGTGACCCTGGACACGGTCGACCGGGCCGGGCAGACCCCCGGGGACGAACAGCCCTTCGCCGAACTCGGCCTGCGCGCGGAGGAGTACGCCCGCATCCGGGAGATCCTCGGCCGCCGGCCCACCACCGCCGAGCTGGCCATGTACTCGGTCATGTGGAGCGAGCACTGCTCCTACAAGTCCTCCAAGGTGCACCTGCGCCGCTTCGGTCAGCTGCCGCCCAGCGACGCCCTGCTGGTCGGGATCGGCGAGAACGCGGGCGTCGTGGACGTCGGCGACGGCTATGCGGTCACCTTCAAGGTCGAGTCGCACAACCACCCGAGCTACGTCGAGCCCTACCAGGGCGCGGCCACCGGTGTCGGCGGCATCGTCCGGGACATCCTCACCATGGGCGCCCGGCCGGTCGCGGTCATGGACTCGTTGCGCTTCGGCCGGGCCGATGCCCCCGACACCGCACGGGTACTGCCCGGCGTCGTCGCCGGGGTGGGTGGCTACGGGAACTGCCTGGGGCTGCCCAACATCGGCGGCGAGCTGCTCTTCGACGACTGCTATGCCGGGAACCCGCTGGTCAACGCGCTGTGTGTGGGTGTCATGCGGCACGAGGACGTCCGGCTGGCCAAGGCCGAGGGCCTCGGCAACAAGGTGGTGCTCTTCGGCGCGCGCACCGGCGGTGACGGGATCGGCGGCGTCTCGGTGCTGGCGTCGGAGACCTTCGACGCCGGGGGCCCCGCCAAGCGGCCCAGCGTGCAGGTCGGCGACCCGTTCACCGAGAAGCTGCTCATCGAGGCCTGCCTGGAGATCTTCGCCGCCGACCTGGTCACCGGCATCCAGGACCTCGGCGGCGCCGGGCTGTCCTGCGCCACCAGCGAGCTGGCCGCGGCCGGGACCGGCGGCATGCACATCGACCTGGACACCGTCCCGCTGCGGGACAGCACCCTGACGCCGGCCGAGATCCTGATGAGTGAGTCCCAGGAGCGGATGTGCGCCATCGTCGAGCCGGGGAAGGTCGAGGCGTTCCTCGACGTCTGCCGGAAGTGGGACGTGCTGGCCACCGTCATCGGTGAGGTCACCGACGGGGACCGGCTGACCGTCGACTGGCACGGCGAGCGGATCGTCGACGTCCCGCCGCGCACGGTCGCCCTCGACGGGCCGGTCTACGAGCGGCCGATGAGCCGGCCGGCCGACCTGGACGCCCTGCAGGCTGACGACCCGGTCCGGCTGCCCGCCCCGGCGAGCCCGGCGGAGCTGCGCGCCGCCTGGCTGGCCGTGGTCAGCAGCCCGGACGGCGCCGACAAGTCCTGGGTCACCGAGCAGTACGACCGCTACGTCCGGGGCAACACGG
>JAOPWG010000075.1 GCA_025965775.1 Modestobacter sp.
GCGCAGATGCAGTTCGGCCGGTACTACGAGGAGTTCGAGGTCGGGGCCACCTACAAGCACTGGCCCGGCAAGACCGTCACCGAGTACGACGACCACCTGTTCTGCCTGATCACCATGAACCACCACCCGCTGCACATGGACGCGCACTACGCCGCGGAGACCACCGACTTCGGCACGAACGTCGTCGTCGGGAACTACATCTACTCGCTGCTGCTGGGCATGAGCGTCCCCGACGTCAGCGGCAAGGCCATCGCCAACCTCGAGGTCGAGTCGCTCAAGCACGTCGCGCCGACCTTCCACGGCGACACCATCTACGGCGAGACCACCGTGCTGGACAAGACCGAGTCCAGGTCCAAGGACGACCGGGGCGTGGTCCACGTCGAGACCATCGGCTACAAGCAGGACGGCACCGTCGTGTGCATCTTCCGACGCAAGGTCATGGTGCCCAAGCGCTCCTACGGCGAGAGGCGCGGAGGCGAGCAGCCCGGCCGTCCCGAGCCGATCCGCCGCTGACCGGTGGCTCCGGGGCTCTGCGGCCGCAGGGCCCTGGAGCGCGGCTCAGTGCGGAAGGGCGGCCCACGAGGTGAGCGCCTCGACCAGTCCGGCGGTGACGTGCAGGGCGGCCAGCCGGGCAGCGTCGACCCACGCCACGTCGTCCGCGTCGTCCCCGGCCACCGGCTGCTGCCCGGGATCGGCCAGGCGGCAGGCGAAGTCGGCGACGGTGAAGACGACGCCCGCGGCGGGGATGCGCACCCGGCCGAGCAGCCCGTCGACGGTGACCGTCAGCCCGGTCTCCTCGGCCACCTCGCGGACGACGGCCGCCTCCTCGGTCTCCCCGGCCTCCACCCGGCCGCCGGGCACCGACCACAGCCCGCGGCTGGGGGCGTGGCCGCGCCGGATCAGCAGCAGGCGGCCATGCTCGTCGTGCACCACTGCGCCCACGCACGGCACCTCCGGCAGCTCCCCGTCCGGTCCGCTCGCCACCCGGCGAGGCTACGGGGACGGTCGCCTGCCCGAGCGGCCGCGGCGCGGCCCGTGCTTGACGTGGACCCTCCGGAACAGGACGGTGAGCGGCGATGAGCGTCTCCCCGGTGTGCCCGCGCTGCGGTGAGGTCCTGGTCGTCCACCCGGGCGTCACCGACGAGGGCTGGTGTCACCTGCACGCGGCGGTCACCCCGCTGCACTACACCGCCGTCGTCGCCCACGACGCGATCGCGGCGGTCTCCGCCGACGCCCGCGTGCCGGCCTGGGTACCCGACCCGATGCCCTCCGGCTGGTCGGTGACCGGGCTGGCCTGGGGCGGCGAGCCCGGCGCCCGCGCGATCGTCGTCGCCTGCTCCGGGCCGGCCCCGCTGGGTGGTGTGGCCGAGATGGTGCTGGTCGCCGAGGAACCCGGGACCGGGCTGGGCTGCGGCTACGCCGGCCTGCCCGGCGTCGACCCGGGGGAGCTGGTCGGCGGGCCCTCGACCGCCGAGGTGCAGGCGGCCGGGCAGCGGGCCCCGCTGTGGCCGGTCCCCACCCCCGACGACCGGGCCGCATTCGTCGGGGAGGCGTACGGGGTGTGGCTGTGGCTGGTCACCTGGCCGGCCTCGGCTGCCTGGCTGCTCGCCGAGGACCTCAGCCTGCTGGACCTGCGCGAGCGGATCTACCCCGACCTGCCGCTCGGGCCGCCCAGTGACCACCTGCTGCCCGGCAGTTGAGCCCTGCGCGCCGGGGGGCAGCTCGTGGCCCCCGGAGCCGCGACGTCCCCGCGTCCATCGGCGTGCCTCCCGTGCGGCGGGTGGGACCTCTGTTACCCATGTGATGTGACCCGCCCGGGTCGCGTCGTCGCCGCGGTGCTCACTGCCCGCGGCGCGTCCTGGCACCCGGCGAAGGGAGCGGTGTGACCCTCAAGAAGGTGCTCACCTGGCTGGTCGTCGCATTCGTGGTCTTCTACGTCATCAAGTCGCCGGAGTCCTCGGCCGCCATCGTGCGCAGCGCAGGTCAGGCACTGGGCAAGGTGGCGTCCTCTCTGGCGGCCTTCGTGGGTTCGTTCGCCTGAGTCGGCCCGTGTCCGGCCCCCGCGAGCGCCGCCCCCGCTGGGGCAAGGACGCCGCCAAGTACCTGCTCTCCGACGAACCGCCCGTGATCGCCACCCGGCGGCACCCCGCTGTGCTGTTCCGGCCGGCGGTGCGGGGCGTGCCCGTGCTCCTCGCCGGCGGCTGGTTGCTGCAGCTGAGCCCGGGCAACCCGGTGAGCAGCACGGTCGGGCTGCTGGTCGTCCTCGGTGCGCTGGGGTACCTGGGCCTGCACGTCGCCGAGTGGTGGGTGCGGCACTTCCTGATCACCCGGCGCCGGGTGCTGCTGACCTCCGGGGTGATCATCCGGACCGTCGCGGTCATGCCGCTGCGTCGGATCACCGACCTGACGTGGAAGGAGACGCTGTTCGGCCAGCTCCTGGGCTACGGCACCTTCCGGTTCGAGTCGGCCGGGCAGAAGCAGGGGCTGGACGAGATCACCTACCTGCCGCACGCCGACGCCCTCTACAAGCGGGTCAGCGAGCTCATGTTCGGCAGCGACTTCGCCACCACCCCGGTCAGTGACGACGACGACGGCAGCGGCTCGATGGACGACGGCGAGTCCAAGGCCGAGGACCCGCGCAACGGCGCCCGACCGGCCGGCGGACGGCGGGACACCGCCCCCATCCCGCGGGTGCGACCCCCCGCCGAACGCGACGGCTGACCACCCCCGCCGACGGGGTGCGCAGGCCCACCGCGTGGCCGGTGCACCGGTGCGGCAGGCTGGGGGCGTGCGCATCGACCTGCACACCCACTCCTCGGTCTCCGACGGGACCGACACCCCGGCGCAGCTGCTGGCCACGGCGGCTGCGGCCGGGCTCGACGTCGTCGCACTCACCGACCACGACACGACCGCCGGCTGGGGTCCGGCGGAGCTCGCCCGGCCGGCCGGGCTGACCGTCGTCCCTGGCATGGAGCTGTCCTGCCGCTGGTTCCCCGACGACCAGCCGCCGATCAGCGTCCACCTGCTCGGCTACCTGTTCGATCCCCTGCACCCCGCCTTCGTCGCCGAGCGGGCCCGGCTGCGGGAGGAGCGGCTGTCCCGCGGCGAGCGGATCGTCACCGCGCTCGCCGCCGCCGGCTACCCGGTGGAGTGGGAGGAGGTCCTCCAGCGCAGCGGTGGCGGCGTGGTCGGCCGCCCGCACATCGCTGGCGCCCTGGTCGAGGCCGGCGTCGTCGAGTCGGTGGACGAGGCGTTCGCCACGCTGCTGAACCACCGCAGCCCGTACTACGCGACCAAGGCCGACACCGACGTCCGCGACGGCATCGCCCTGGTGCGGGCAGCCGGGGGAGTGCCCGTCTTCGCCCACGGCATGGCCCGCTCCCGTGGCCGGATCGTGGGCGATGGGGCCATCAACGCGATGGTGGACGCCGGGCTGCTCGGGCTGGAGGTCGACCACCCCGACCACACGGCCGAGGAACGCGACCACCTGCGCGGACTGGCGGCTGACCACGGACTGCTGACCACCGGCTCCAGTGACTACCACGGCACCAACAAGCGCACCCCGATCGGTGCCTGCACGACCGACCCCGCGCAGTACGAGGCGCTGCTGGCCGCCGGCACCGGCAGCGCCGTGTTCACCGGCTGATCACAGCCGGCTCGCCGCTCCCGCGGGCTACGGTGGGCCCGTGGGCAAGCTGCTGGTCCTCCTCGTGGTGCTCCTCGTGCTGGGTTTCGTCGTCTACACGGTCAGCCAGCGCAAGTGGCGGGACCAGGCGCTGCAGGGCCGCAAGGCCGCGGCGATGTCCTTCTACAACCGGCTGGGCTCCGACGTGGCCACCCTCGACCCCGGCGCCGACCCGGTGAGCCGCCAGGCCCTGGCCGACGCCGCCGAGCGCTATACCAGCGCCGGGTCGATGTTCGTCACCGCCGACACCGAGGGCGAGATCGCCACTGCCCGCCGCACCGCCCTGGAGGGGCTCATCGCCACGCGGCTGGTGCGCGAGCGGCTCGGCCTGCCGCCGGGGCCGGACCTGCCCCCGCTGGACTACGCCTATGGCCAGCCGCAGCTGGAGGCGCCCCGCCGGGTCGCCATCGAGGGGCAGCAGGTCGAGGGCTACCCCGACTACCGTCCCGGCGCGCCCTACCGCTGGCCGGGCGGCCACGGAGTGCCCGGCGGCTGGTACCCGTTCCCCGTCGTCCCCACCGAGGACGACGGCCGCACCGGCCGCTGAGGCAGTCCCGGCTCGCGGCCGGCCGGGAGCCGTGCCAGCCTCGGTGCGATGACCGACCATCTGACCAGGGACGACGTCACGACCGCCCTGCTGGCCGCCAAGCGGGCCCGGGGCCTCACGTTCACCGCCCTCGCCGACCAGCTGGGCAGGCCGAAGGTGTGGCTGACCGCGGCGCTGCTGGGCCAGCACCCGTTGAGCCCGCAGGACGCCGCCCGGCTCGGGGAGCTGCTGGGCCTGGACGACGAGGCGGTCGTCGTCCTCACCGAGGTGCCCACCCGCGGCTCGTTCAGCCCGGCGGCGCCGCCGACCGACCCCACCCTCTACCGGCTCTACGAGGTGCTGCAGGTCTACGGCCCGGCGTTCAAGCAGTTGATCCACGAGGAGTTCGGCGACGGGATCATGAGCGCGATCGCGTTCAACGCCGACCTCGAGCGGCGTCCGCACGAGGGCGGCGACCGGGTGCGGATCACCCTGGACGGCAAGTTCCTGCCCTATGCCTGGGGTTGAGCCTCACTGCTTGACCCTGGTGGTGCGGGAGGTTGGTTGACAGCCTGTCGTGGCACCCCGGTGCCGTCGGTGCATCGCCATGCTGAGCGAGCTCTTCGAGGGCCTGGCTGAGAAGTGCGAGCCCGACGGTCCGGGGCGTGCCGACTGGCGACAGGGCTGCGCGCCTCGAGCGCCGATCAGTGAGCGACCGGCTGCACGCCCCGAACCGCGGGTGCTGACCCCACTGGTGCAACAGCGGAGGCAGCACATGAACGGTATGCACTCACCCGCCGACCCGGAAAGCCGTGTGGGCGGGGTCGACTGGTCCTGGGAACGGCACGCCGTCTGCATCGTCGATGCGGGCGGCGCCGTGGTGGAGCGTTTCGACGTCGCCCACGACGGACCGGGGCTGACCGAGCTGATCGGTCGGATGCGCCGGGCCGGCGTTGCCCGGGTGGGCATCGAGCGTGGTGACGGCCCGGTCGTAGCAGCCCTGCTGGCGGGCGGGCTGGAGGTGGTGGTCATCTCCAGCCGGCAGGTCAAGGCCCTACGGCTGCGCTATGGCAGCGCCGGCAACAAGGACGACCGCTTCGACGCCTTCGTGCTGGCCGATGTGCTGCGCAGCGACGGCCACCGGCTGGCCTCCCTACTTCCGGACGGACCAGACACCCAGGCGCTGAAGGCGTTGGTGCGCGCCCGCAAGGACCTCATCGGGCATCGGATCGCGATGGCCAACCAGCTACGCGCGAACCTGCTGACCGCCTTCCCTGGCGCGGTCGGGCTCTTCGCCGCCATCGATTCACCGATCAGCCTGGCCTTCCTCACCCGCTTCCCGACCGCCGCCCGCGCCGGCTGGCTCTCCGAGGCCCGGATGGCCGCCTGGCTGCGCGGCACCGGCTACTCCGGCCGGCAGACCCCCGCCCAGCTGATGACCCACCTGCGCCAGGCGCCGGCCGGACTCATCGGTTCCGCCGAGGCCGGCTGCGCGATCGTCACCGAGCAGCTGGTGGGCTCCCTACTCGACCTCCGGGCCAGGATCACCGCCCTGGATGAGGCCATCGCCGAGGCCATCGCCGAGGCCATCGCCGAGGTCATGGCCCTGCACCACGACGCCGAGGTCTTCACCAGCCTGCCCCGCGCCGGCACCAACCGGGCCGCCCTGCTGCTGGCCGAGATCGGAGACTGCCGGGCCCGCTACCCCGATGACACCGCCCTGGCCGCCGCCGCCGGAGTCGCCCCCTCCACCCGGGCCAGCGGCAAGAAACACCACGTCGCCTTCCGGCACGCCTGCGATAAGCAGCTCCGCGACGCCCTCATCGACTTCGCCGCCGACAGCCCTCACGCCAGCGCCTGGGCCGCCGACATCTACGACCGCGCCCGGGCCCGCGGCGCCCGCCACCCACACGCAGTACGCATCCTCGCCCGAGCCTGGTGCCGGGTCATCTACCGATGCTGGACCGACAACAACCCCTACGACCCCGCCGCCCACGGCGGCGCCCAACGCCTACTGGCCGCCACCGGTTGACACAGGGCTCTCAGTCGCCCCGTAGCCCGCGCACGGCCAGCGAGACCGCGAGCGCCGTCATCACGGCCGCGATGACCGCGTCCAGCACCCGCCACGCGGCCGCCCGGGCGAACACCGGCCGGAGCAGCCGCGCCCCGAAGCCCAGCGCGGCGAACCACACCGCGCTGCCCAGTGCCGCCCCCGCGGCGAAGGCCCACCGCTGGTCCCCGAAGGTGCTGGCCAGCGAGCCGAGCAGCACCACGGTGTCCAGGTAGACGTGCGGGTTGAGCCAGGTCAGCGCCAGGCAGGCGCCCACCGTGGTGGCCAGGCCGGCCGCGACACCCCCCGGACCTGCCTGCAGCGCCCCGGGTCGCAGCGCGCGGCGGGCGGCCAGCAGCCCGTAGCCGAGCAGGAAGGCGGCGCCGGCGAGGCAGACCACCGGCACCAGCCACGGCAGCCGGGTCA
>JAOPWG010000084.1 GCA_025965775.1 Modestobacter sp.
GCGCCGATCGTCTCCTCCGACATCGTCACCGACCCGGCGTCGTGCATCTACGACGCCGGCCTGACCAAGGTCTTCGGCAACCAGGTCAAGGTCGTCGGCTGGTACGACAACGAGTGGGGCTACTCCAACCGGCTCGTCGACTCGGTCGCACTGGTGGGCTCGAAGCTCTGATGGGTCGGATGCGCACCGTCGACGAACTGATCGCCGAGGGCGTCGCCGGCCGGCGGGTGCTGCTGCGGGCGGACCTCAACGTCCCGCTCGATGACAGCAGCGGCACGCCGGTCATCACCGACGACGGCCGGATCCGGGCCAGCCTCCCCACGCTGCAGGCGCTGCGGGAGGCCGGCGCGCGGGTGGTCGTCGCCGCCCACCTGGGCCGCCCGAAGGGCGCCCCGGACCCGCGGTACTCGCTGGCGCCGGTCGCCGGACGGCTCGCCGAGCTGCTCGGTGTGCCGGTCCCGCTGGCCGCGGACGTCGCCGGTGACGATGCCCGGGCCAGGGCCGCCGCGCTGACCGACGGCGGGGTCCTGCTGCTGGAGAACGTCCGGTTCGAGCCGGCCGAGACCAGCAAGGACGACGAGGCGCGCGGCGCGCTGGCCGACCGGCTGGCATCCCTCGCCGACCTCTACGTCGACGACGCCTTCGGGGCGGTGCACCGCAAGCACGCCTCGGTCTACGACGTCGCCACCCGGCTCCCGCACGCGGCCGGCCGGCTGGTGGCCCGGGAACTGGAGGTGCTGACCCGGCTGACGCAGGAGCCCGAGCGGCCCTACGTCGTCGTGCTCGGCGGATCCAAGGTCAGCGACAAGCTGGCCGTCATCGAGGCGCTGCTGCCCAAGGTCGACCGGCTGCTGGTGGGGGGCGGGATGTGCTTCACCTTCCTGGCCGCGCAGGGCCACGGCGTGGGCGGTTCGCTGCTGGAGGCCGACCAGGTCGACACCTGCCGCCGGCTGCTGGCCGAGGCCGGCGACCGGATCGTGCTGCCGGTCGACGTGGTGTGCGCCGAGGCGCTGGTCGCCGACGCGCAGGTCACCGTGACGCCGGTGGACGCCATCCCCGAGTCGCTCAAGGGCCTGGACGTCGGACCCCACACCGTGGAGCTGTTCAGCAAGGCGCTCGACGGGGCCCGCACGGTCTTCTGGAACGGCCCGATGGGCGTGTTCGAGCTGGCCCCGTTCACCGCCGGCACCCGCGGAGTCGCCCAGGCGGTGGCGGCGGTCGACGGGCTCTCGGTGGTCGGCGGTGGCGATTCCGCGGCCGCCGTGCGCCAGCTCGGCCTCGACGAGGACGCCTACGGTCACATCAGCACCGGCGGGGGAGCCTCGCTGGAGTACCTCGAGGGCCGGGAGCTGCCGGGCCTCGCGGTGCTGGCGGACTGAGGGCCGGGACGATGGCACGCACGTCCAAGCAGCCCCGCCCCCCGCGGGTGGGTCGCCGGCCGCTGATCGCCGGCAACTGGAAGATGCACATGACGCACCTGGAGGCCATCGGCCTGGTGCAGAAGCTGGTGTTCTCCCTCCCCGAGGAGGTGCTGGACACCGCCGAGGTCGTCGTCCTGCCGCCGTTCACCGCGCTGCGCAGCGTGCAGACGCTGGTGCACGGCGACAAGCTCGAGGTCGGCTACGGGGCCCAGGACCTCTCCGCGCACGACTCCGGTGCCTACACCGGCGAGATCAGCGGGGTCATGCTGGCCGCGCTGGCCTGCCGGTACGTCGTCGTCGGCCACTCCGAGCGGCGCGCGCTGCACGGTGAGGACGACGCCGTGGTCGCCGCCAAGGTGCAGGCCGCGCTGCGGCACGGGCTGGTGCCGATCCTCTGCGTGGGGGAGGGGCTCGACGTCCGGCAGGCCGGCCGGCACGTCGAGCACTGCAGCGCTCAGTTGGACGCCGCGCTGGCCGGCCTGGCCGCCGAACAGCTCCAGGAGCTGGTCGTCGCCTACGAGCCGGTGTGGGCGATCGGCACCGGCGAGGTCGCGACGCCGGCTGATGCGCAAGAGGTGTGCGGTGCGTTACGCGCGCGGCTCGCCGAGCGCTACGGCCCGGAGACGGCCGCGGTCGTCCGTATCCTCTACGGCGGATCGGTGAAGGCCGGCAACACCGCTGGCATCCTCGCCGGGCCGGACGTCGACGGCGCGCTCGTCGGGGGCGCCAGCGTGGACGCCGACGAGTTCGCGTCCATCTGTCGGACCGCCGCCGGCGGCAGCTGAGCTGCCGCCGGCCCTGACCGGGGCGGAGCAGCACCTGGTGGAAGATCGCGCCATCGCACGCCGGCCGCACCCGTCCCGGGTGCGGCTGGCGACCGCGCTGCTGGTGCTGCTCACCCTGGTCACGGCCTGTGGCAGCAGCAACAGCGGGGCCGCCGGGGTGCCGACCCAGGTGGGCGAACCCGACGCCGGCGTGACCGGCGTCCGGGCTCCGTCGGAGCAGACCGGCGGGACGCTCCGGCTGGTGGCCGGCCCCGTGGACAGCCTGGACCCGCAGCGGTCCTACGTCCCCGGCGTGTGGAACCTGATGCGGCTCTACGCCCGCACGCTGGTCACCTACTCCTCCCGGCCCGGGCACACCGACGAACTGGTGCCCGACCTGGCCACCGACCTCGGTACCTCCCCCGACGGTGGCCGGACCTGGACGTTCACCCTCAAGGACGGGACGCGCTTCGAGACCGGGGCGCCGATCACCTCCCGTGATGTCAAGTACGGCATCGAGCGGTCCTTCGCCTCCGACGTGATCGTGGGCGGTCCCACCTACGTGGTGGACCTGCTCGACAACCCGGACGACCCGTACGCCGGGCCGTACCAGGACCAGAGCGCCGGCCACCTCGGGCTGGCCTCGATCGCCACCCCCGACGACCGGACGGTCGTCTTCACCCTGGCCAGCCCGGCGCCGGACTTCCCGTTCGTGATGGCGCTGCCGTCCTCCAGTCCGGTGCCGGCCGCCGCGGACACCGGTGCCGCCTACGGCAAGGACCCGGTCTCCTCCGGCCCCTACGCGATCACCTCGGTCGACCCCCAGGCCGGCATCGTGCTGGACCGTAACCCGCAGTGGGACCCGGCCACCGACGGCGTCCGGACCGCGTTACCGCGGCAGGTGGTGGTCCGCACCGGACTGTCCGGCGTCGCCCGCGACCAGGCGCTGCTGGCCGGCTCCGCCGATGCCGACCTGTCCGGGACCGGCGTGCAGCCGGCCACCACCAGCCGGATGAACGACGGCGGGATCCGTGGCCGGATCGACGACGTGACGACCGGTGCGGTCCGGCTGCTGGCCCTGCCGACCACGGTGGCCCCGATGGACAACGCCGACTGCCGGGCCGCGGTGGCCGCCGTCGTCGACCGCTCGGCCGTCCAGGACGTCCTGGGCGGGGCGGGCAGCGCCGTCCGCAGCTCGCAGCTGTGGCCGCGTGCACTGGCCGGCGCCCCCGAGGACCCCGACCCGCGGCCGGACCTCGCCGCCGCCCGGGCCTCGCTGGCCTCGTGCGGCAAGCCGGACGGCTTCAGCACCGTGCTGGCGGTCGCGAACGCGCCCAGCATCGTCCTGGTCGCCCGGTCGATCGCCGGTGACCTGGCGAAGGTGGGCATCAAGGCCGAGGTGCGCCCGTTGGACCCGACGACCTACTACGCGACCGACGTCGGCAGGCCCGACACGGTGACCGCCCAGGGCTACGGCATCGTGCTGGCGACCTGGACGGCGGACTTCCCGACGGCGGCCTCGTTCCTGGTGCCGCTGGTCGACGGCCGCTCCATCCGGCCGGTGGGCAACACCAACTACGCGCGGCTGGCCGATCCCGCGGTGGACGCCGCCGTGGACACCGCGCGGGCGGCCACCGGTCCGGCCGCCGCGGCGACGGCCTGGCGTCAGGTCGTCAGCACCGTCTCCGCCACGCACGCCTACGTGCCGCTGGCGGAGAACCGGGTCCAACTGCTGGCCGGCCAGCGGCTGCGCAACGGCGTGGTCATGCAGCCCTACGGCGGCTACGACCTCGCCACCGCCGGGGTCGGCTGACCGGGTTCGGTTAGGCTGGAGCGTCGAGAGCCCCCGACCGTCCGGGTGCGAGCCCCACACCCCGTGGTCCACGGGACAGGAGACTGACAATGATCGAGCTGGTCCTCAACGTGCTGCTGGTGCTCACCAGCCTGCTGCTCATCGTGCTGATCCTGTTGCACCGGGGGAAGGGCGGCGGCCTGTCGTCGATGTTCGGCGGTGCGGTGGCCTCGCAGCTGTCCGGCTCCTCGGTCGTGGAGAAGAACCTGAACCGACTGACCGTCTTCGCCGGGCTGGTCTGGGCCGTCTGCATCGTCGGTCTCGGCATCTTGATCAAGGTCTGACCCGCTTCCGGCTGCCTTACGCGCACAATCCGGGCGGTGCCTCGCGTGCCGGAACGGAGGGTGTCCGCATCGTGACCTGGGTGCGGCCTGGGAAGCCCTAGACTGCCGGGGCGGTGATCAACTCCGGTACCGCAGGGACGCGGCCGCAGCTACGCGGCCATCAGGGAGCGATCGTGTCTGGTGGGAACGCGATCCGGGGCAGCCGGGTCGGCGCAGGTCCGATGGGCGAGGCCGAGCGGGGCGAGTCGGCGCCCCGACGCCGGGTGGACTTCTGGTGCGCGAACGGGCACGAGTCCCGCATCGCGTTCGCGATGGAGGTGGAGGTCCCCGAGACCTGGGACTGCCCGCGATGCGGACTCCCGGCCGGGACGGACCAGCAGAACCCGCCGCCGGCGCCCCGGAGCGAGCCCTACAAGACCCACCTCGCCTACGTGCGCGAGCGGCGCAGCGACGCCGACGGGGACGCGCTGCTCGAAGAGGCGCTGACCAAGCTGCGCGCCCGCCGGGGCGCCTGAACACCGTCCGGTCCCGGCTCGGCCGCGACCGGACGCCCCCTCATCCCTGACCGGCTCGGGGCAGTCTGCTGGCCGCCGCGGCGTCCAGCAGCCAGCGGGTCGCCCGCCGGCCGCGGGCGCCCGCGGCCGGGTCGTGCACCGGGTCGGCACCGGACAGCGCCAGCGCGACCGCCTCGGCCTTGCCCTCGCCGCTGACCAACAGCCATACCTCCTCGGCGGAGGTGATCGCCGGGAAACCGAAGGTCACCCGGGTGGGCGGCGGTTTCGGGCAGTCCCGGACGGCGAGCACCATCCGGTCGTCGCGCGCGGCGGGGGACTCGGGAAAGATCGACGCCACGTGGCCCTCCGGGCCCATGCCCAGGAGCAGGACGTCGAGGCGGGGCAGGTCGGCGCCGGCCCCGGCGACCGCGGAGAGCTGCTCGGCGTACCAGGTGGCGGCGTCCTCGGGTTCGGGGAAGCCGGCGTCGGAGGCGGGGATGGCGTGCACCCGCTCGTCCGGCACGCCGACCGGGTCGAGAAGGGCCCGGCGGGCGCCGAGCTCGTTGCGCTGCTCGTCGGCGGCGGGGACGAAGCGCTCGTCGCTCCACCAGACGTCCACCGCGGTCCAGTCGACGACGGCGTGCTCCGGCTCGGCGGCCAGCGCGGCCACCCGCTGCAGGACGGCGGTGCCGATCCCGCCGCCGGTGAGCACCACCGACGCCGTCCCGTGCACCGTCTGGGCGGCCGCCAGCCGCGCGACCAGGGCGGAGGCGACCGAGCGGGCCAGCCGGTCGGCGTCGGGCTCGATGACCACGTCGGGCGTGGGCAGCCCTTCGGCGGCGAGCTCCGCCTCGACCTGCTCGCCGGGGGACATCTGGCCGGAGGAGCTCACGGGGTCACCGCCCGGTCAGCGGGACGTTCCGCGGGGTCGTCGGGCAGGTCGAGGTCGTGCTCGCCGGCCAGGGCCACCTCGTCGGCGTCCTCGGAGTCGGCCGGGACGGTGGGCGCCGGCGTCTCGGCCCCGGCCTCGACCGGCTGGTCCTCCGGGCGCATCGGGTCGTGCCAGATGTGGCCCCGGGAGGCCGGCCGGTCGGACAGGCCGCTGGTCGCGGTGACCGCCTCCAGCGCTTCGCTGTAGGGCTCGTCCGGGTCCAGCCGGCGCAGTTCCTCGCCGACCAGTTCGCCCATCGGCCGATCGGGCAGTGCCACGACGGAGTCCGGCCGGTACGGCTGGCTGATCACCGCGCCGCCCTTGCGGTCGTCGAGCAGTCGGACCTCCTCGTCCTGGTCCAACTGCAGGCTGACGCTGGTGATGCCGGCAGGCCCCGGGACCCGCGTGCTGGCGACCACCGGGACGTGGCAGCCGCAGCGGGAGGACAGCCAGCCGGCCACCAACCGCGCGGTCGCGTTCGCCGGGTCGCCCTCGACGTGGCCGCCGAGCACCCGCACGCTCTCACCGCGCCGGCCGGAGACGGAGTCGAGCGTGGAGGCCAGCGTCGCCCGCCACGGGGTGGCGCGGGTCCAGGCGAGGTCGGTGTCACCGGGCGCGTAGTCGGCGGCCCGGGTGCGCAGCGACCGGATCGGGTCCTCGGCCAGGGACGAGTCGGTGATCCGCCGGTCGGCGATCACGCCCAGCGCGTCGGTGGAGATCCGGTTCGGCGGCTTCTCGTGCCACCACGTGACCACGGGCGCGTCGGCGGCCAGCAGCGGGAGCACCACCGACTCGGCGTGCAGCCCGAGCCGGCCGTACATCCGCATCACCACCGCCTCGCCCGGGCCCAGGCGGCCACCGACGAGCACCTCGGCGTCCAGCCGGGGGACCGGGGCCTCGATGTGCCGGCGGACGACGATCAACAGGCGGCACGGGTGCATCTCGGCGGCCGCCGCCGCGGCCTCCTCGGCCTCGGCCACCCGGCCCTCGTGGGCGACGACGACCAGGGTGAGGGCCACCCCGCTCATCACCGCCCCGCCGGTGTGCCGCTGGGCGGCCAGTTCCTTGACCACCGCGGAACCGGTGGTGTCCCACAGCGTGGTCATGAGGATGCCTCCATCAGATCGGGGTTCGCGGGGCCGCCGGGCCGGACGGTGCTCACGGTCGGCGCCACTGACGGCCCTCGACGGCCAGCATGTCCTCGGCCGCCCGGGGCCCCCACTCGCCGGCCCGGTAGGGGTACGGCTCGGTGCCGGCCCAGAACTCCTCCAGCGGGTCGATGACCGCCCAGGAGGCCTCGACCTCGGCGTTGCGCGGGAACAGCGTGGCGTCGCCGAGCAGCACGTCCAGCAGCAGCCGCTCGTAGGCCTCGGGGCTGGCCTCGGTGAACTGCTCGCCGTAGAGGAAGTCCATGGCCACGTCGCGGACCTCCATGACGCTGCCGGGCACCTTCGAGCCGAACTTCAGCGTCACGCCCTCGTCGGGCTGCACCCGCACGACCAGCTGGTTGTGCCCCAGCTCCTCGGTGTCGGTGGGGGCGAAGGGCAGGTGCGGCGCGCGCCGGAAGGACAGCGCGATCTCGGTGACACGGCGGGGGAGCCGCTTGCCCGTGCGCAGGTAGAACGGCACGCCGGCCCAGCGGCGGGTCTCCACCCCGAACCGCACGGCGGCGTAGGTCTCGGTCGTCGAGTCCGGGCTGACGCCCTTCTCCTCCGGGTAGCCGCGGACGCGCTGGCCGGCCAGCCAGCCCTGCTGGTACTGGCCGCGGACGGCGAAGGTCTCCATGTCCGCGGGCACCGAGACGGCCCGGAGCACCTTGAGCTTCTCGGTGCGGATCTCCTCGGCCGAGAACTCGACCGGCTCCTCCATGGCGGTCAGCGCCAGCAGTTGCAGCAGGTGGTTCTGCATGACGTCGCGGGCGGCCCCGGTCTTGTCGTAGAAGCCCGCGCGGCCGCCGATGCCGACGTCCTCGGCCATGGTGATCTGCACCGAGTCGACGTGGTGACCGTTCCAGATCGGCTCGAACAGGGTGTTGGCGAAGCGCAGCGCCAGGAGATTCTGGACCGTCTCCTTGCCCAGGTAGTGGTCGATCCGGAAGACGTCATCGGCGCTGAACACCGAGTCGACCAGCTCGTTCAGCTCGCGGCTGGAGGCCAGGTCGTGGCCGAAGGGCTTCTCCACGACCACCCGGCGCCAGCGGTCCCTGGTGCTCTCGGCCATACCGGTGCGCTGCATCTGCTTGAGCACGGTCGGGAACATGGCCGGGGGGATCGACAGGTAGAAGGCGGCGTTGCCGCCGATCCCGTGGGAGCCTTCGAGCTCGGCAAGGTTGCTGGCCAGCTCGTCGAAGGCGTCGTCGTCGTCGAAGGAGCCCTGGACGAAGCGCACGCTGCTGGCCAGCCGCTCCCAGATCTCCTCGCGCCACGGGGTGCGCGCGTGCTCGCGGGCGGCGGTGCGGGCGAGCTCGGCGAACTCTTCGTCGCCCCAGTCGCGCCGCGCGAAGCCCAGCAGCGCGAAGTTCGTCGGCAGCAGCCCCCGGTTGGCCAGGTCGTAGACGGCCGGCAGGAGCTTCTTGCGCGCCAGGTCCCCGGTGATGCCGAACACCACCAGGGCGCAGGGCTCCGGCACGCGGGGAAGCCGCCGGTCCCGCGGGTCGCGCAGGGGGTTGGTGGGCATCGGTTCCGTCCTTCAGGACTCGCAGGGGGGCGCCCGCCGTCCGGCCACTGGGGGCCGGACGGCGGGTGGTGTCACGGTGTGGCGTTCAGCGGCGAGCGGAGCAGGACCTCACTTCTTGTCCTCCAGCTGCTCCTTGACCGACTGGGTCAGCTCGTCCCAGGAATCGACGAACTTCTGCACGCCCTCCTCCTCGAGGACGCGGAAGACGTCGTCGAGGTCGACGCCGGCCTCGGCCACGGACTGCAGGACCTTCTCCGCGTCGGCGTAGGCCGACTGCACCGGGGTGCCCGGCTGACCGTGGTCGGCGTAGGCCATCAGCGTCTTCTCCGGCATGGTGTTCACCGTGTCCGGGGCGATGAGCTCGGAGATGTACATCGTGTCGGAGTACTCGGGGTTCTTGACCCCGGTGGAGGCCCACAGCGGGCGCTGCGGCTGGGCGCCCTTGGCCTCCAGCGCCTTCCAGCGGCCGGAGGAGAAGACCTCCTCGTAGGCCCGGTAGGCCAGCTGGGCGTTGGCGATGCCGGCCTTGCCCTTCAGCGAGGGGTCGGCACCGGCGGCGTCCAGGCGCTTGTCGATCTCGGTGTCCACGCGGGACACGAAGAAGGACGCCACGGACTCGATGCCCTGCAGGGACGCGTTCGGGTCCTCGGCCAGCCGCTGCTCGAGACCGGCCAGGTAGGCCTCCATCACGGCCCGGTAGCGGTCGATGCTGAAGATCAGCGTCACGTTCACGCTGATGCCCGCGGCGATCGTGGTGGTGATCGCCGGCAGGCCCTCGACGGTTGCGGGGATCTTGATGAACAGGTTCGGCCGGTCGACCAGCCACCACAGGTGGGCGGCCTCGGCGGCGGTCGCGTCGGTGTCGTGGGCGAGCCCGGGGGCCACCTCCAGCGACACCCGCCCGTCCCGTCCGGTGCGCGCGGCGACCGGCGCGAGCAGGTCGCAGGCGTCCCGGACGTCGGAGGCGGTGATCGTGCGCAGCGCCTCCTCGACGCTCACCTTCCGGACGGCCATCGCGTGCAGCTGGTCGTCGTAGGAGTCCGAGCCGCTGATCGCAGCGGCGAAGATGCTCGGGTTGGTGGTGACGCCGACGATGCTGTACTCGTCGACCAGCGACTGCAGGTTGCCGCTGCGGATGCGGTCGCGCGAGAGGTCGTCGAGCCAGACGGCGACCCCTGCCTTCGACAGCTGTGCCAGGTTCTCGTTCGCAGGCATGTGTGCCTTCTCTCCGGATCTCTCTCGGTGGTGGGTCGTTCAGCGATCGCCGGTCGCGTGGTCCAGCCCGCCCTTGGACACGCCCGGCCCGGCCGGCGGGACGTCAGCGGAAGCAGCGGCCTGCACGCTCTCGCGGGCAGCGGCCACGACTGCCTCCTGGGTCAGCCCGAACTCCTCGTAGAGCTTGGTGTATGCCGCGCTGGCGCCGTAGTGGTTGAGGCCGACGATCCGGCCGGCGTCGCCGACGAAGTCCCGCCAGCCCATCGGCACACCGGCTTCGACGCTCACCCGGGCGCGCACCGACGGCGGCAGCACCTCGTTGCGGTACGCCTCGTCCTGCTCGGCGAACCACTCCCAGCACGGCAGCGAGACGACGCGGGTCGGAACGCCGTCCGCCTCGAGGACCTCGCGGGCGGCGACCGCGATCTGCACCTCGGACCCGGTGCCCATCAGGATCACCTCCGGCGTGCCGGACGACGCCTCGGCCAGCACGTACCCGCCCTTGGCCACACCCTCCGCCGAGCCCATGACCTCGCGGTCGAAGACCGGCAGGTTCTGCCGGGAGAGCGCGAGGCCGGCCGGGCGGTCGTTGTGCTCCAGGATCGTCCGCCACGCAACCACGGTCTCGTTGGCGTCGGCGGGGCGGACGAAGTCCAGGCCCGGGATGGCGCGCAGCGCGGCGTAGTGCTCGATCGGCTGGTGGGTCGGGCCGTCCTCACCCAGGCCGATGGAGTCGTGGGTCCACACGTAGGTGACCGGCAGCTGCATCAGCGCGGCCAGCCGCACCGCGCCGCGCATGTAGTCGGAGAAGGTGAGGAAGGTCCCGCCGTAGACGCGGGTGCCGCCGTGCAGCGTGATGCCGTTCATGATCGCGCCCATGCCGTGCTCGCGGACACCGAAGTGCAGGGTGCGGCCGTAGGGGCCACCGCTCCACATCTTCGTCTGCCGGTCGGCCGGCAGGAAGGACGGTTCGCCCTTGACGGCGGTGTTGTTGCTCTCGGCCAGGTCGGCCGAGCCGCCCCACAGCTCGGGCAGCTTCGGGTAGAGCGCGGCGAGCACCTCACCGGAGGCCTTGCGGGTGGCGACGCCCTTGGGGTCTGCCGGCCACGTGGGCAGCCCGTCGGCCCAGCCCTCGGGCAGGGTGCGGGTCTTCATCCGGGCGAGCAGCGCGGCACGCTCGGGGTTGGCCTTCTCCCACGCCGCGAACCGCTCGTCCCAGGTGGCATGGGCGGCCCGGCCACGGTCGATGACCGTGCGCGCGTGCGCGATGACCTCGGGGTCCACGTCGAAGGACTTCTCCGGGTCGAAGCCCAGGATCTCCTTCGTCGCCTTGACCTCGTCGTCGCCGAGCGCGGAGCCGTGCGCGGCACCGGTGTTCTGCTTGTTGGGGGCCGGCCAGCCGATGACCGTGCTCAGCACGATGATCGACGGGTGGGTCGTCTCGGCCTTCGCCGCGGCGAACGCGGCGTCGACGGCGGCGAGGTCCTCGCCGTCGTCCACGTGCTGCACGTGCCAGCCGTAGGCCTCGTAGCGCTTGCCGACGTCCTCGGTGAAGGCGATCTCGGTGTTGTCCTCGATCGAGATCTTGTTGTCGTCGTAGACCATCACGAGGTTGC
>JAOPWG010000103.1 GCA_025965775.1 Modestobacter sp.
CCGGAAGATCGGCGCCGGCAGCAGGTGCACCTCGTCGTAGACGATCAGGCCCCAGTCCTGGGCGTCGAAGAGGTCCAGGTGCCGGTACTCGCCCTTCCGGCGGGTGGTGATCACCTGGTAGGTCGCGATGGTGACCGGCCGGATCTCCTTGCGCTCCCCGGAGTACTCACCGATCTCCTCCTCGGTCAGCGAGGTACGCGCGATCAGCTCGCGCTTCCACTGCCGGCCGGCGACGGTGTTGGTCACCAGGATCAGCGTGGTCGCCTTCGCCTCGGCCATCGCGGCGGCGCCGACCAGCGTCTTGCCGGCGCCGCAGGGCAGCACGACGACCCCGGACCCACCGGCCCAGAAGCCGTCGACGGCCTCCTGCTGGTAGTCGCGCAGGTGCCAGTCGGCCTGGTCGAGCTCGATGGGGTGCGCCTGGCCGTCGACGTAGCCGGCGAGGTCCTCGGCCGGCCAGCCGATCTTGAGCAGTGCCTGCTTGAGCCGGCCGCGCTCGGAGGGGTGCACGACGATCGAGTCGCCGTCGATCCGCGCGCCCAGCATCGGGGCCACCCGCTTGCTGCGCACCACCTCCTCGAGGACGGCGCGGTCGGTGCTGGCGAGCACCAGCCCGTGCACCGGGTGGTTGGCCAGGGTGAGCCGGCCGTAGCGGTCCATCGTGTCGGCGACGTCGACCAGCAGCGCGTGCGGCACCGGGTAGCGCGAGAAGCGGACCAGCGCGTCTACCACCTGCTCGGCGTCGTGCCCAGCGGCGCGCGCGTTCCACAGCGCCAGCGGCGTGACCCGGTAGGTGTGCACGTGCTCGGGGGAGCGCTCCAGCTCCGCGAACGGCGCGATCGCCGCCCGGCACTCCTTCGACAGCGGGTGGTCGACCTCCAGCAGCAGGGTCTTGTCCGACTGGACGATCAGGGGGCCGTCACTCACGAAGGGGTCGCTCCTCGTCGATCAGGGGGTGGGGCCAGGCGACCCACCAGGGTAACCGCCTCCACCGACCTGGCCTTCCCGCTGCGGGAGCACGGCCCGGTCACACCCATGCGGTGCGCCGCAGCGGGGGCTCCTCGCCGCCGGGCTTGCGGACCAGGACCTGGTTCACGCCCATGTTCCCCGACTCGAACGTCAGTGCGCTGGCGGCCATGTAGAGCCGCCAGACCCGGGCCCGGCCCTCCGTCGTCAACGCGGCGGCGGCGTCCCAGTTCTGCTCCAGGCGTTCCACCCAGGCGCGGAGCGTGAGCGCGTAGTGCCGGCGCAGCGCCTCGACGTCGAGCACCTCCAGCCCGCCGGCCTCCAGCAGGCCCACCATCTCGCCCAGGGCGAGCAGTTCGCCGTCGGGGAAGACGTAGCGGGCGATGAACGTGTCGGGGTCCCAGGTGGCGTCGCCGGCGTTCCAGGCGATCGCGTGGTTCAGCAGCCGGCCGCCCGGGCGCAGCAGGCCGGTCAGCTGGGCGACGTAGCGGGGCATCTGTTGCCGCCCGACGTGCTCGGCCATGCCGATGGAGGAGATCGCGTCGAAGGGACCGTCGTCCACGGCGCGGTAGTCCTGCACCCGGATGTCGACCTTCTCCGTGAGCCCCGCCTCGGCCACCCGCTTGCGGGCCAGCCGGGCCTGCTCCTCCGACAGGGTGATGCCCACCACCGTGGCGCCGTAGTGCTGCGCGGCGTGGATCGCCATGCTGCCCCAGCCGCAGCCGACATCCAGCAGCCGTGACCCGGGGGCCAGCCCCAGCTTGCGGCAGACCAGGTCCAGCTTGGCGGCCTGCGCGGCGTCCAGGCCGGTCTCGGGGGAGGCCCAGACGGCGCAGGAGTAGACCATCGAGGGGCCGAGCACCAGGGAGTAGAAGTCGTTGCCGACGTCGTAGTGGTGGGCGATGGCGGCGGCGTCCCGGGCGCGGGAGTGGCGGCGGCCGATCCGGCCGAGGTCGGCCTCCTCCGGGGGCGGGGTGGGCTCCGGGCCGATCGCGCCGAGCCGGACGGCGGCGCGCAGCAGCCACAGCCGCTCACGGACGGTCGGGGTGGCCATCGGGCCGCTCTCGGCCAGTCGGCCGACGGAGCTGATCGCGGCGAAGGTGGCGAACACGTCGCCCTCCACATCGATCTCCCCGGCCACGTACGCCCGGCCCAGTCCGAGCTGTCCGGGCGACCAGAGCAGCCGCCGCAGCGCCCGCCGGGACCGGACGGCCACGACCGGGGTCCCTGGTGGGCCGGCGATCGACCCGTCCCAGCCGCGCAGCCGCACCGGCAGCTCGGTGGTGCCCAGGACGGCGCCGAGCGCCGCCCCCAACCGGTCCGCGACCGTCTGCCGTGCCATGTCGTCCGCCACCTCGTCCTCGTCGGCCAGCGGGTGACCTTTCGGGCGACGGTGACCGGGTCAGGCGCTGGTTGCGATCGTCAACTACACCCGCCCAAGTGTGGCGGACGGCTGATCATTCCCGCCCGGGCGGTCCTTCACGAGGAGGCGGCGCGTCCCGCTTCGTCGTCCTCGACGACGGCGACCGAGGTGATCCGGTGGACGGCGAAGGTGCGGTTCTCCCCGCGCCCCTCGTCGAAGCCCTGGAGGAAGCCGCCGACCAGCGAGACCGGCTGCACGATCCGCTGGCTGCCGCTGCCCTGGGCATCGACGTAGCCCAGCCAGATCGGCAGCCCCTCGCGGACGGCCCGGGACAACAGTTCCAGGGTGCTCGCCGTGGTCACCCCCGGCACCTGGCGCACCGCCTCGGTCCGGCGCGCGGCCAGCGCCGTGTCCCCCGCCCGGACCTCTCGTACGGTCGCCGCGACATCGTCGGCCGCCAGCGGCCGCGGCCCCGCGACCGGCGCCG
>JAOPWG010000160.1 GCA_025965775.1 Modestobacter sp.
GCCGTCGCGGTCACAACGAGGGCGACGACCCGTCGATGACCCAGCCGTTGATGTACGACATCATCGACCGCAAGCGCTCGGTCCGGAAGCTGTACACCGAGGCGCTGGTCGGCCGCGGGGACATCACCCTGGCCGAGGCCGAGGAGGCCCTGAAGGACTACCGCGGGCAGCTGGAGCGGGCCTTCGCCGAGACCCACGACGCGCGCGACTCCTCCACCCCGGAGCCGGTGATGGACCCGCGGTCGCCGCAGCAGGCCGCGGTGCACACCGCCATCACCCCGGAGGTGCTCAAGACCATCGGGGACGCGCACGTCTCGCTGCCCACCGACTTCACCCCACACCCGAAGCTGCAGCGCATGCTCGAGCGGCGCGCGGCGATGGCCAGTGAGGGTGGCGTCGACTGGGCGATGGGCGAGCTGCTGGCCTTCGGGTCGCTGCTCATGCAGGGCGTGACGGTGCGACTGGCCGGCCAGGACTCCCGCCGGGGGACGTTCGTCCAGCGGCACTCGGTGCTCATCGACCGGGAGACCGCCGAGGAGTACACGCCGCTGGCCAACCTGACCGAGGACCAGGCGAAGTTCTTCGTCTACGACTCGCTGCTGTCGGAGTACGCCGCCGTCGGCTTCGAGTACGGCTACTCGGTGGCCAACGACAAGGCGCTGGTCCTCTGGGAGGCCCAGTTCGGTGACTTCGTCGACGGCGCACAGATGGTCATCGACGAGTTCATCAGCAGCGGCGAGGCCAAGTGGGGTCAGCGCTCGGGCGTCGTCATGCTGCTGCCGCACGGCCTGGAGGGCCAGGGCCCCGACCACTCCAGCGGTCGGATCGAGCGCTTCCTGCAGCTGTCCGCCGAGAACAACATGACGGTCGCCAACTGCTCCACGCCGGCCAACTACTTCCACCTGCTGCGCCGCCAGGCACTCTCGGACGTGCACCGGCCACTGATCGTCTTCACGCCCAAGTCGCTGCTGCGCGCGAAGGCGGCGGTCAGCGCGGTCGCCGACTTCACCGACGAGCGGTTCCGGCCGGTGCTGCCGGACCCGGGTGTCGGCGGCGAGCCACTGGACGACACGGCCGTGCGCCGGGTGCTGCTGTGCAGCGGCAAGATCAGCTACGAGCTGTTCGCCCAGCGCGAGTCCTCCGGCATCGCCGACACGGCGGTGCTGCGGGTCGAGCAGCTGTACCCGCTGCCGGCCGAGGAGATCGCCGAGGCCCTGGAGCGCTACCCCAACGCCACCGACGTCGTGTGGGTCCAGGAGGAGCCGGCCAACATGGGCGCCTGGCAGTTCATGGCGATCAACCTGCCCGAACACCTGCCCACCGGGCGGATGCTGCGCAGGGTGTCCCGCAAGGCGTCGGCGAGCCCCGCCGTCGGGTCGGCGAAGGTGCACGAGGCCGAGCAGCGGCAACTCGTCGCGCAGGCCTTCGCCGACTGACCGGCCCGGGAGCGGACGTGTACTTCACCGACCGCGGGATCGAGGAGCTGGCCGGCCGCCGGGGCGAGGAGGAGGTCTCCCTCGCCTGGCTGGCCGACCAGCTGCAGGCCTTCGTCGACCAGCACCCGGACTTCGAGGTGCCGATCGAACGGCTGGCCACCTGGCTGGCCCGGGGCGGCACCGACGACGACATCGACTGAACCGTCGGTGGCGGCACCGAGCCGAGGGGGCACCCGGCAGGGCCTGATGGTCCTGCTCGGTGCCCTCTCGGCGTTCGGCCCGCTGTCCATGGACCTCTACCTGCCGGCGCTGCCCTCGCTGGAGGCCGATCTCGACACCGGGCAGTCGGCGGCGCAGCTGACCCTCACCTCGGTCTCGCTGGGGTTGGCCGTCGGCCAGCTCGTCGCCGGGCCCCTGTCGGACCGGCTCGGCCGCCGCGGACCGGCGGTCGTGGGCGTCGGCGCCTACGCGGTCGCCTCGCTGCTGTGCGCGCTGTCCCCCGGTGTCTGGGTGCTCTCGGGCATCCGCCTGCTGCAGGGCGTGGCCGGGGCGGCGGGCATCGTGCTGGCCCGGGCGATCGTCCGGGACCGGTTCGACGGTGCCGAGTCCGCCCGGGCGTTCGCCCTGCTGTCCTCGATCATGGGCGCCGCTCCCGTACTGGCCCCCGTGCTCGGCGCCCAGCTGCTGCGGTTCACCGACTGGCGCGGGGTCTTCGTGGCGCTCACCGTCGTCGGGCTGGCGCTGCTGGCGGCCAGCCTCTGGCGCCTGCCGGAGACGCTGCCCCCCGACCGCCGGACCGCCGGTGGCCTGCGGGCGACGCTGAGCAGCGGCCGGGTGCTGCTGTCCCAGCGGGCCTTCCTGGCCGCGGTCCTGGCCCAGGGGCTGGGCTTCGCGGTGATGTTCACCTACATCTCCGGTTCCTCCTTCGTCCTGCAGTCCGGCTACGGCCTGTCCGCGCAGCAGTTCAGCCTGGTGTTCGCCGGCAACGGCGTCGGCATCGTGCTGGCCGGCCAGCTCTCCCGACTGCTGGTCCGCCGGGTCGGCGCGCGGGCGCTGCTGCGCACCGGGCTGGCCGTGGAGGCCGGTGGCAGCGCGCTGCTGGTCGCCGCGGCGTGGGCCGGGTGGGGTCTGCCGGTGGTGCTCGGCGCGCTGTGGCTGGTCGTCTCGGCCAACGGCCTCGTGCTGCCCAATGCCACCGCCCTGGCGATGGCCGACGCCGCGCGGGCGGCCGGGACGGCGTCGGCGCTGGTCGGGGTGGGCCAGTTCGCCATCGCCGGCGCGGGCGCTCCGCTGGCCGGACTGGGTCCGGCCGGGGAGCTGCTGCCGATGGCGGTGGTGATGGTCGCCTTCGCCGTCCTCGGACTGCTGGCCGCGGCCCTGCTGCCGGGCCGGCTCGCGCGCCCGCCGGTCGAGCAGCCGGCCGGAGCCGCCCGGCCCTGAGGGGGAAGCCGTCCCCGCGCGCCTCCCCCGCCACCGGGCACGGCGGCGCGAGGCTGCGCGGGTGCTCGGACACTCGCACGCGCTCTCCGGTCTCGCTGCCGGCGCCGCGACCCTGCCGTGGGCCCCCGTGGAGGGCACCGTGGCGCAGGTCGCCTGGGTCTCCGCCGTCGGTGGGTTCGCCATGCTCCCGGACCTGGACCAGCAGGGCGCAACCATCTCCCGGATGTGGGGGCCGGTCACCGACCTCCCCTCCGGCCTGGTGGGCCGCATCTCCGGCGGGCATCGCTGGGGCACCCACGACGCCGTCCTGGCCCCGGTGGCGTTCGGGCTGCTGGCCTACGCCGCGGCCGGGGCGTACTGGTCGAGCCTGCTGCTGCTCGCGCTGGCGATCGGACTGGCGCTGCGGGCGCTCAACTTCGTCATCCCCGGCCGGGCGGAGAACACCGTCGTGGGCAACCTGCTGATGTCCTGGGGTGGGGCCTGGTTGCTGCTCGACCACAGTCCGAGCCCACAGTGGCTGCCGCTGGCGGTGATGGCCGGCGTCCTGGCGCACATCGTCGGGGATGCGCTCACCTGTCAGGGGGTGCCGGTGCCCCTGGTGTGGACGCTGCACCGCGCCCGGCTGGCGTGCACGCCGATGCGCACCGGTGCGACGCTGGAGAAGGCGGTCCTCGTGCCGCTGTTCTCCACGCTCACCCTGGCGTTCCTCTACCTCAACACCGGTGTCCGCCAGGCGCTGGACCCGTGGGTACAGCTACTGGCCACAGGGCGCTGACCAGCGACTACGGTCTGCCGATGTGACTGTCGTCTCATTTGCTGCCCAGGAGGGCCCGGCCCCCCGCCCGACCGCACCGCCGACGGGCCGGGCATGACCGGGCACGTGTACGTCACCCGGCTGCTCACCGACGACGCCATGGACGCCGTCGCCGCGCTCGGACTTCCGGTGGTGGCGGGCCGCGAGGTGCCCCCGTCCCGGGCAGAGTTGCTGCGCGACGCGGTCGGTGCGGTCGCGGTGGTCAGCACCCTCACCGACCGGATGGACTCCGTGGTGCTGGACGCCGCCGGGCCGTCGCTGCGGGTGGTGGCCAACGTCGCCGCCGGCTACGACAACGTCGACCTGGCCGCTGCCCGCGCCCGGGGCATCGTCGTCACCAACACCCCGGGCGTGCTGGACGCCGCCACCGCCGATCTGACGATGGGGCTGGTGCTGGCCCTGGCCCGGCGGATCGCCGAGGGCGACCGCTTCCTGCGCACCGGCACCCCCTGGGTGTGGGGGCCGCGGATGATGACCGGACTGGACCTCTCCGCCGGCGCGACGCTGGGGGTGGTCGGCTACGGCCGGATCGGGCGCGCGGTGGCCCGGCGGGCGCGGGCGTTCGACATGCAGGTGCTGGCCACACCCACCCGCGCGCACCTGACGCCCGGGGAGCGCGCCGAAGTGGAGTTCCGGGACCTGCCCCAGGTGCTGGCCCTCAGCGACGTGGTCACCCTGCACTGCCCGCTCACCGCGGCGACCCACCACCTCGTCGACGACGCCGCGCTGTCCCGGATGCGCCCGGGTGCGCTGCTGGTCAACACCGCCCGCGGTGCCATCGTCGACACCGATGCCCTGGTGCGGGCGCTGACGGCCGGCCGGCTGGGCGGCGCCGCCCTCGACGTGTTCGAGGACGAGCCACACGTCGACCCGCGGCTGCTCGCCCTGGAGCAGGTGGTGCTGACACCGCACCTGGGCAGCGCGGGGAACCGCACCCGCGACGCGATGTGCACCCTGGCGGTGCACAACGTCGCAGCGGTGCTGGCCGGTCAGGAACCGCTCACCCCGGTGTGACCGGGGCGTCGTCGGCTCAGCGGGTGACGCCCTCCCGGCGGGCGCACGAGGCGACCGCCTCGGCCACCGCGGTGACCACCCGGCGGTCCAGCGGGCTGGGCACGATGTAGTCGGGGCGCACCTCGTCGCCGACCACGTCGGCGATGGCGGTGGCCGCCGCCAGCTTCATCTCCTCGGTGATGCTGGTCGCTCCGGCGTCGATCGCCCCCCGGAAGACGCCGGGGAAGGCCAGCACGTTGTTGATCTGGTTGGGCAGGTCGCTGCGCCCGGTGGCCACGACCGCGGCGTACCGGGCGGCCATCTGCGGGTCCACCTCGGGTATGGGGTTGGCCAGCGAGAAGACGATCGCGCCAGGGGCCATCGAGGCGATCGCCGCCTCCGGCACCGTGCCGCCGGACAGGCCGACGTAGACGTCGGCCCCCTCGAGCGCCCCGACCATCGACCCGGCGTACCCGGACCTGTTGGTGTTCTCCGCGGCCCACTGCTTGATCGAGCTCAGGCCCGCGCGGCCGGTGTGCAGCACACCCTGGGAGTCGGCGACCGAGATGTCCCCGACACCGGCCTCGAGCAGGATCTTCGTGCACGCGATGCCGGCCGCCCCCGCGCCGGCGACGACGACCCGCAGGTCGCCCAGCGTCCGGCCGGTGACGCGGGCGGCGTTGCGCAACGCGGCAAGGACGACGATCGCCGTCCCGTGCTGGTCGTCGTGCATGACCGGGATGTCCAGCCGTTCGCGCAGCCGGGCCTCGATGTCGAAGCAGCGCGGCGCGCTGATGTCCTCGAGGTTGATGCCGCCGAAGGACGGTGCGAGGGCGGTGACGATCTCCACGATCGCGTCCGGGTCGGTGGTGTCCAGCACGATCGGCACGGCGTCCAGACCGGCGAACTCGCTGAACAGGCAGGCCTTGCCCTCCATGACCGGGAGCGCCGCGGCCGGCCCGATGTCGCCGAGGCCGAGCACCGCCGTCCCGTCGCTGACCACGGCCACCACCCGGTGCGCCCAGGTGAACCGGCGGGCGAGCTCGGGCTCGGCGGCGATCGCACTCGACACCCGGGCCACGCCGGGTGTGTAGGTGAGCGCGAGGTCGGCGATCGAGTCGATCGGCCGGGTCGCGCGCACCGCGAGCTTGCCGCCCTCGTGGACCGCGAACGCGGGGTCGTCGGCGAATCGGTCGGGGGTGCCACCCTGCACAGAGCCCATGGGCAACGAAGGGTAGAGCAAGCCCGTGGGCGTTCAGCCGGGCGCATCCCGAGCCGCGCGCAGCCGCCCCGGGCGCGGCCACATCCGGGCGACCACCACGCCCACCACGACGGCCGGGCCGAAGGCGCGGCTGTCGTCGGCCACGAGCCGGTTGTCCCCCTCCACCCAGTGGCCGCCCCGCACCGCCCGGCGGATCCGCTTGACGACCAGCAGCTCGGGGCGGGCCGGGAATCGGGCCAGCACCACGTCGCCGGGGCGCACGCCGTCCGACGGCCCCGTCCGCCTGGCCAGCAGCCGGTCACCGTGCCGGACGGTGGGCGCCATGGAGGGCCCGGTGACGCGCACGAGGACCCACCGGGTGAGGAGCCCGGGAGGCCCGGCAGGGTCCGGACCGTCCGACGTGTTTGTGGTGATCACCACGAGTAGGGTCCCAGACGAACGTTCCCCACCATCTTCGGAGGCACCTCATGCGTCTGTTCCGCATGCTCTCCGCCGTGGAGGCCACCGCGCACTGCGACCTCCCCTGCGGCGTGTACGACCCGGCTCAGGCCCGGATCGAGGCCGAGAGCGTCAAGGCCATCCAGGAGAAGTACCAGGGCAACGAGGACCCGGTCTTCCGGGCCCGCGCCATCCTCATCAAGGAGCAGCGGGCCGAGCTGGTCAAGCACCACCTGTGGGTGCTGTGGACCGACTACTTCAAGCCCCCGCACTTCGAGAAGTACCCGGAGCTGCACGAGCTGTTCAACAAGGCGACCAAGCAGGCCGGCGCGGCCGGCGGCAAGGGCAGCATGGACCCCGCGGAGGGCCAGAAGCTGCTGGACTACATCGCGCAGATCGACAAGATCTTCTGGGAGACCAAGGCAGCCGCCTGAGCCCCTCCCCGAACGTGCTGCCGGGTCGCCCTCTGGGGTGGCCCGGCAGTGTCGTCCCTGCGGCCGGAACCCCGCGGCAGGCCCCGCCCCACCGCAGGAGGCGCCGTCCCGTGAGCCCCAGCTTGGACCTGCGCTCGTTGCTCGACCGGGTGGAGGCCGCCGCGCCCATCGAAGCCGTGCCGGCCCTCGCCGACCAGCTCGCCACCCTCTCCGGCGCCCCTGCGGTGTCGTTCCTGATCGCGGACTTCAGCGGTCACGCCCTCGTCCGGGCCGGGGACGCCGACCCCGCCGCCGCACGGTGCCCGGTCCGCCGGTAGCGAGCACGCGCACGTCGTGCCGCTGGAGGGCATCCTGTCCGGCCGGGTGCTGCGCACCCAGCAGGCCGAACCGGTCTCCGCGGACGACAGCGTGCAGGTCGTGGTGCCGGTGACCGACCGCGGCGACGCCCTGGGTGCTGGAGCTGGTGCTCCCCGAGGCACCGACACGCAGATGATGGCCGACATCGCCGCCGCCGGTCACGCGCTGGCCTACGTGATCATCGCCGACCGCCGGCACACCGACCCGTTCGAGTGGGGGGCAGCGGACCACGCCGTTCTCGCTGGCCGCGGAGATCCAGCGCCGGCTGCTGCCCAGCGCGTTCACCTGCGAGGCGGGGCAGTTCACCCTGTCGGGCTGGATGGTCACCCTGTCGGGCTGGATGGAGCCCGCAGCGACCGTGGGCGGGGACACCTTCGACTACGCCCTGGACCGGGACTCCCTGCAGGTGTCGATCACCGACGCGGTCGGCCACGAGGTGGCCGCCGCGCTGCTGGCGACCCTGCTGGTGGGCGGCCTGCGCAACGAGCGCCGCCGGGGCTCGGGCCTGTGCGACCAGACGTGCAACGCCAATGACGCCGTGGAGGCCCACGCCGCTCCCGGCCAGTTCGTCGCCGGCCAGGTGCTGCGGATCGACCTGTAGCCGGGTGACCGCGTCGTCTTCGTGACCGACGGCAGGCAGGAACGCAACGCCGCCGAGCTCGACGTGGCCGCCGCCCTTGCCGCGAGCGCCGAGCTTCACCCGCGGGAGGTCGTGCACTCCCTGGGGCAGGCCGTCATGCAGGCCACCGGCGGAACGCCGCTGGACGACGCCACGGTGGTGTGCCTGGACCGGTACGGCGGGCCGATGCGCCACCGCCGCAGCTCCGGCGGGGCCAGCAGCGCGCACGCCTCGTCCTGACCGGGCGATCGGTTCCCGCCGGGCCCCGGTGGGCGCTCCCCCGGTAACCTCGGCACCCGATGCGCATCGACCGGGCCGGGTGGCCCTTCCTCGCCGTCCCCACGGTGGCCGCGGCGGCGTTCGCGGCCACCGGCCGCGTCACCGACCGGCGCGGGCTGCAACGGGCGAGCTGGCCGTGGCTGGGCCTGTCGGCCTACATGGCCCTGTTCTTCCGTGATCCCGACCGGCGTTGCGACTCCGAACCGCCCGCGGCCGAGGACGTGCTGGCCCCGGCCGACGGCGTGGTGATGGTCGCCGGGCCACCACAGCCGGGCGTGGCCCCCGAGGGCGACTGGCAGCAGGTCAGCATCTTCCTGTCCGTCGTCGACGTGCACGTCAACCGGTCCCCGTACCGGGGCCAGGTGACGTCGACCAGCTACCGGCGGGGCAGCTTCCTGGCGGCCTACCGCAAGGAGAGCGCGCACCGCAACGAACGCAGCGAGATCTGGCTGCGGGACGGCGACCGCCAGGTCGTGTTCCGGCAGATAGTGGGCGTGCTGGCGAGGCGGATCGTGACCCGCGTGCAGGCCGGGGAGCAGCTCGCGACGGGGCAGCGGATGGGCCTGATGAAGTTCGGTTCCCGGATGGACGTCTTCGTGCCGCCGAGCTGTACGGTCACGGTCATCGAGGGGCAGCGGGTCCGGGGCGGGGAGACCGTGATCGCGCGATGGCCGGGCAGCTGAGGAGGTCGGCGCCGATGCGGCGCACGACCACGGTGGAGTTCGTCCGCGGCTCGGTCCGGGGTGGCCGCCGACGGGCGCGGTCGTGGCTGCCGAGCATGTTCACGCTGGCCAACATGATGTGCGGCTTCGGTGCGATCCTGGTCGCCTTCCGTGGCTCGTACGGGCTGGCGTGCGTGCTCGTCGGGCTCTCTGTCGTGTTCGACATCGCCGACGGCGCGGTGGCCCGGCTGGTGGGGGCGGTGTCGCCGTTCGGGCTGCAGTTCGACTCCCTCGCCGACCTGGTCTCCTTCGGGCTGGCGCCGGCACTGGTTGCGTTCGCGCTGTTCTCCGACGGCCGTCACTCGCTGGACCCGCTGGGCTGGATCGCCTGCTTCCTGTGGGTGGCCTGCGCAGCGATCCGGTTGGCCCGGTTCAACACGACGATCGACCCCACAGCCGACAAGCGGTACTTCACCGGCCTGCCCAGTCCGGGGGCCGCCGGGGTGGCGCTGGCCAGCGTGTTCGCCTTCGCCGACCAGATGGAGGGCCGCGACCGGCTGTGGGTGCTGCTGATCGTCGTCGTCCCCGGCGTGCTGATGATCAGCAACGTGCGCTACCGGTCGTTCCGCTCGCTGGTGAGTCCGAAGAGCGGCAAGCCCTACGGCGTGATCGTCGCCGCGGTGGTGGTGGCCATCGGCATGGCCACGGTCCCGCGGGTGACCGGCTGCGTGCTGGCGTACAGCTACCTGGCCTCACCGCTGGTCATGCCGGTGGTGTCCCCCCTGGCACGGCTGGTGCCCGCCCGGCTCAAGGAGGTCCTCTCGTGACGGTGCGCGCGATGGTGCCGGCCGACGTCCCGGCGGTGCTGGGCATGGTGCGCGAGCTGGCGGCCTACGAGAAGTCCGAGCACGAGGCCGCGATGACCGACCAGCAGCTGCACGGCGCGCTGTTCGGTGCGGCGCCGGCGCTGTTCGGGCACGTGGCCGAGGCCGAAGACGGCGCCCTCGCCGGTTTCGCCGTCTGGTTCCTGAACTTCTCCACGTGGCGTGGCACCCACGGGATCTACCTCGAAGACCTGTACGTGCGGCCCGAGCACCGCGGCAGCGGGTACGGCCGGGAGCTGCTGCGGACGTTGGCGGAGGTGTGCGTGACCCGCGGGTACTCCCGGCTGGAGTGGTCGGTGCTGGACTGGAACGCCCCGTCGATCGAGTTCTACCGGGCCGCCGGCGCCGTGCCGATGGATGAGTGGACGGTGTTCCGCCTCACCGACGACGCGCTGCCCGGGTTCGCCGCCGACCGTCGTTGACCCACCGTTCACCGGCTGTCGAGCGGTCGCCGGGTCGGGCGTCCGGCCGGGACGGCAGGATGGGGCCGTGACGACCGAGCGTGGCGAGTCCCAGTGCTGGCTGACCGACATGGACGGGGTGCTGGTCCACGAGGGCCAGGCACTGCCAGGGGCGGCGGAGTTCCTGCAGCGACTGGTCGACCGTCAGCGCCGGTTCCTGGTGCTGACGAACAACTCGATCTTCACCCCGCGTGACCTCTCGGCCCGGCTGGCGCGCAGTGGGCTGCAGGTGCCCGAGGAGTTCATCTGGACCTCGGCGCTGGCGACGGCGGACTTCCTGTCCTCGCAACTGCCCGCCGGCTCCGCGCACGTGGTCGGCGAGGCCGGACTGACCACGGCGCTGCACGAGGTCGGGTACACGCTGACCGACACCGACCCGGACTACGTGGTGCTGGGTGAGACCCGGACCTACAGCTTCGAGAGCATCACCCGGGCGATCCGTCTGGTCGAGCGTGGGGCGCGGTTCATCGCCACGAACCCCGACGTCACCGGGCCCTCCCCGGAGGGTCCGCTGCCGGCGACCGGAGCCGTGGCGGCCATGATCACCAAGGCGACCGGAGCGGAGCCGTACTTCGTCGGCAAGCCGAATCCGATGATGTTCCGCAGCGCGCTCAACCGGATCGACGGGCACTCGGAGTCGACCACGATGGTCGGCGACCGGATGGACACCGACATCGTGGCCGGGATCGAGGCCGGACTGGAGACGGTGCTCGTGCTCACCGGTTCCACCCGAGCCGAGGACGTCGCCCGCTTCCCGTTCCGGCCGGGCCGTGTCTGCGACTCCATCGCGCAGGTCATCGACCTCGTCTGACCCGCCACGCCTCCGCCTCGCCCGGGCCGGTCCAGGCTCAGCCCCACCTCCCGGACCCACGGTCCGGCACTGCTCAGAACCGCGGCGGGTCCTCCGGCGCCGGGGGCGGGGGTTCAGCCGGTGGGGTCGGGTCCGCTGGGGGCGACGGCCCGGGTGGCGCTATCGCGGGTGGTGACAGGTGGCGCGGGCCCGGTGGTCGGGTGGTGCGGGTGACCCACCGGGGATGGCCGGTCCAGCACCGGGCAGGAACAACCGGGCGACCTGCCCGTCGATGCGCCGACCGGTCGACATGTCGGCATGTCGGCATGTCGGCATGTCGAGCCGTGGGGTGCCGGGGCAGCCGCGGCGGGCCGGCCGGTCCAGCTCGCTGCGGGTGACGGTGGCCCGCAACGCCCCGGAGTGCGGATCGACCAGGGCCACCTGCAGCGACCCGCCGACCGGGGCCTGCAGCCCACCCGGGCAGACCGCGTCCAGCTGGGCCAGCAGCTCCCACAGGTGCCCGGCGGTGATCGGCTCCCCGTCCACCTCGGCGGCCTCCGCTCCCCCACCGCCTGCCGGCTGCGGGCGACCCGGCCGGCAGCAGGGTGGGCAGCAGGGTGGGCACCGTCGGGTCCGCGGTCACCGCCGGCCGGAAGATGTCCCAGGGCCACAGGATCAGATCGGCCCGCACCCCGGCCCGCAGCGCCCCGATCGGCCGGGGATCACCACCGGCGTTCACCAGCCGGGCGCAGCAGTCCACCACGCAGTCCACCACCGCCCGGCAGGCCTGCGCCAACGGCGCGGGCAGGACCGCCTCCAGCGTGGCCATCCCGTCCGACCCGGCCCGTACCAGCACATCCGCCGCCCGCCCGGCCTCCACCCGCCGCCGGTCCGCGGCCGCCGCATCCCGGGCCAGCAACACCTTCACCACGCGGGCCCGCAGCCGGCCCACCCACAACGAGCTCGCCCGCGGCAACAGCTCCGCCAACCGAATCACCAACGCCACCTCATAGGCGGCCAGCTGCGACTTCACCTCCGCCACCCGGGCCAGCCCGGCGGCCACCCCCGTCACCGCCACCCCGAACCCCGCCGCCTCGAACACACCCCGAACCTGGAAGAGGGGTACGACAGTTCGGCAGGTCAGCGGCGATCCGGGACCCTCAGGACGGCGGCTGACGCTCCGCGAAGGCCAGCCGGGCCTCGGGCGTGAGCAGGAGGTAGATCTCCACGGCCGCCAGGGCCAACACGGGGAGGCCGATCAACGGCCGCTCCCCGGGGAAGGCGAAGGAGTACCCCACGACGCCGAGCAGCACCTGCAGGACGATCACCGGGCCGCGTGACCAGGCCGCGACCCGCCACAGGCCGGCTGCCGCGCCGGCCAGCAGGAGCCCACCGGCGAGGACGTAGAACGCCTCGGCCACCGCCCGACCGACGCTGTCCGGTGAGCTCACGACGGTCAGCACGAGGATGACGACGGCCAGGCAAAGCAGCAGCGCGGCCTCCACCGCGACGACCAGCGCCGCCCGGCGCACCGCCCGGGGCGCCCGCTCGGTGGACCGCTCGACACGCGGGCGGGTCGGCTCGGCCGTACCCCCGAGCAGAACCTCGGCCCGGGGCCGTGAGCGACGCCCACCCTTCGCCCCGCCGTCCTGAGCTGCCACGGCGGCGAGGTTACGCCCGGAGGCACGGTCGACGCGGGCGCGCGGGGGCGAGCCTCGGCACACACCCGCCGGCCGCTCTGCGGCCGCTGGCTATCTTGGTCGCCATGCGCGCGCTGCTGGTGGCGAATCCGGCGGCCACGACAACGACCCGCAAGGTGCGCGACGTCCTGGTCCGGGCGCTGTCCAGCGAGCTGAAGGTCGAGGTCGCCGAGACCACCCATCGCGGCCATGCCCGCGAGCTCGCCGCCCAGGCCACCGCCGAGGGCGTCGACGTCGTGGTGACCCTGGGCGGTGACGGCACGGTCAACGAGGCGGCCAACGGACTGCTCGCCGGCGGCGTCGGGGCGCACGTGCCCGCGCTCGCCGTCGTCCCCGGGGGCTCCACCAACGTCTTCTCGCGGGCGCTGGGCCGCTCGCGCGACCCGGTCGAGGCCACCGGCGAGATCATGGACTCCCTGCGCGCCGGCCGTACCCGACTGGTGTCACTGGGCACCGCGTCGGCGCAGACGCCGGATGGCTGGACAGAGCCGCGCTGGTTCGTCTTCGCCGCGGGCATGGGTTTCGACGCCGACGTCATCGCCCGGGTGGAGGCGCTCCGGGCGCGCGGACGGCGGTCGACGGGGGCGCTCTACGTCCGGTCCGGAATGAGCAGCTTCCTCCTCGGCCGGGACCGGCGCCGTCCTCCCGCCACTCTGACCGTGCCCGGTGAACCACCCGTGGACGGTCTGTTCCTGGTCGTGGTCTCCAACGTGAGCCCGTGGAGCTATCTCGGCGACCGGCCGATCGACCCCAACCCCGACGCCTCCTTCGACGCCGGCCTGGACGTCTTCACGATGGGCCGGGTGGGCGTGCTCCGGATGCTGCACCACCTGCGGCAGACGATGGCCCACCGTCCCGACGCCCGGGGGCGCGGCGTTCATCGCTGGCACGACCTGGGCGAGCTCGAGCTCACCGCCAGCCGACCCCAGGGCTGGCAGCTGGACGGCGACCACCTGGGTACCGCCACCGGCCTGCGCGTGCGGTCGGTGCCGTCGGCTCTCCGCATCGTGGTGTGAGTTCTCACAGCGCTTGATCCCACTGGGTGATGCCACGCGGCACCGAGTGCGGGTATGAACGAGTGGCGGGGCCCGCAGCCCCGTGGTGAGCTTGCTCACGAGGCCCGCTGAACAGCGTGCGATCTGCTTGACAGCCGGGCGTCTCGTGAAAGCATCACAAGCAAGCAACCTGCCGGTAACAAGGCAGGCGGTCGCCGGACACGTCGCTGGTCTTCCAGCGCTGTGCCCTGCGAAACAGGTCCCAGACCGGTGACCGACACGCAGTCGACATCAAGGAGTACACGGCCATGGACTGGCGCCACCGCGCCCTCTGCCGCGACGAGGACCCGGAGCTCTTCTTCCCGATCGGGACGACGGGGCCGGCGGTCGTGCAGATCGAGCAGGCGAAGGCCGTCTGCCGTCGCTGCCCGGTCGTGCAATCCTGCCTGGAGTGGGCACTGAGCTCAGGGCAGGACTCTGGTGTCTGGGGCGGGCTGTCCGAGGACGAGCGCCGCGCCCTCAAGCGGCGCACCGCCCGCACCCGGGTCCGCACCGCCTGACGGCCGACGGCCGGGCGGCAGCGCCCTCACCGGCGCGGCCGCCCGGCCCCGGGCAGGACCAGCACCGCCTCGGTCCCCCGCCCCCCGCTCTCGGGCGGTCCCATGACCAGCGTGCCGTGCAGCTCGCTGGTCACCAGGGTCCGCACG
>JAOPWG010000219.1 GCA_025965775.1 Modestobacter sp.
AGCCACAGCATCAGCACGATCACGCCGGCGATCGCGCCATAGGTCTTGTCGTAGGACCCGAAGTTGTTCACGTAGAGGCTGAACAGCAGGCTGACCACCGCCCAGATGACGGTGACGACGACCGAGCCCAGGCTCACCCACCTCATCTTCGGGGCGTCCCGGTCGGGAGCCACCCGGTACAGGACGGCGAGGGCGCCGGCGACCACGCCGAGCAGCAGCACCCAGCGCACCACCTGGGCCAGGATCGTGCCGACGATCCCCAGCGGCAGGGCGTCCAGCACGATCGGGACGACGGCGATCAGGGCGAAAGTGATCAGCACGAAGACGATCGCGCCCAGCGTCAGGCCCAGGGCCAGGGCCTTGCGCTTGATGAAGCTGCGGGTCTCCACCTCGTCGTAGGCGATGTTCACCGCGGTGATCAGGTTCCCCGTCCCGCCCGCAGCGCTCCACAGCGCGGCCAGGATGGAGACGATCAGGCTGACGGTGAGCGCGCCGCCGCTGTTGTCGACGATGTTGTTCAGCTGGGCGCTCAGCAGCTGCTGCGCTTCCCGGGGCAGTTGGCCGGACAGCGACTCGATCTGCCGCGAGACCGTGTCGGGCGAGGCGACCAGGCCGTAGATCGAGATGGTGGCGATCAGCGCCGGGAAGATGGACAGGAACCCGAAGAACGCCACGCCTCCGGCGATGATCGGCATGTTGTCGGCCTTGTTCTCCGCCCAGGCACGCTTGACGATCTGCAGCCAGCCACGAGCGGGGATCTGCGTGGGTTTCTCCGCGTGCACGCCGGGGAGCACGGCCTCGCTCGGCACCGACCGGGTGCCGCCGGTGGTGTCGGCCCCGGGCCGGTCACGACCGGGGGGAGTGGCCCGCGACGCCCCGGCCGCGTGCGGGGCGAGGGGGTGCGCCGCCCGCTCCCCGGCCTCGCGCAGGGCAGCCCGGCGGGCGGCCTTCTCCAGCAACCGCACGCGGATGCGGTCGACGGCGCTCTCGTGGTGGCCGGTGCCGACCATGGTCAGGTCCCCCTCGTGTCGTGCGGTCGGTGAGCGGTCAGTCGCCGGGCCAGCTGCCGGTCAGCTTCGTGAAGCCCCGGGCGCCGGTGCGCTGGATGGCGGCCTTGGTGACGGCGAAGATGGCGCCCTGGATCGCGGCGGCCAGCAGCACCTCGGGCATCCGGTACTCGCTCTGCATGGCGCCGGGCGCGTCGTCCTCGTGTGCGACGAGCTTCCAGACCTGCTTGAACAGCGCTCCGGACACCGCTCCGGCGACCACGCCGCTGAGCAGACCGACGGGTTGGTAGGCGATCTTGGCGCCCTTGCTCATCGCTTCTTCCTCCAGATCACCAGGCCCACGACGAGTGCGACCAGGGCGAGGGCTGCCCCGAGCACGACCGGCGGGTTCTCGCGGTAGGTCTCCACAGCGGTGTCCCTCGCGCGGGCGGCGCCCTCCCTGGCGCGGGTGGGGACGTCGAGACGGTGGCTGAGCTCGTCGACGGTGCGGCCGAGCTGCTCGCGGGTGGCCTCGATGTCGGCGCGGATGGCGTCGGGGTCGGTGGGGCCGCTGACGTCGGGGGCGCCGGGACCGGGCGCGCCGGCGGGGCGGGTGCTGTCCGGTCCGGTCACCGCGACCCCCGCTCCTTCACCGTGGCCACGTCGGTCTTGACGCTCTCGATGGTCTCGGTGGGCAGCGGCGGGGCGGCCTGCTGCACGTCCTTCCTGCCGACGAGGGCCAGCACGGCGGCGACCGCGAACAGGACGACGGCGATGATGACGGCGGCCAGCCACCCCGGCAGCACCGCCGCCAGACCGAGGATCGCCGCGGTGATCAGCGCGTTGAGGCCGAGCAGGGCGACCAGTCCGGCCCCGCCGAACAGGCCCGCCCCGACGCCCAGCCGCTTGGCCTTCCCGGTCACCTCCGCCTGGGCCAGCCGCACCTCGTCGCGGACCAACCGGGTGACCTGGTCGGAGAGGTCAGCGAGCAGTTGGGCGGTGGAGGCCTTCGACGGGTCCGGCGGGGATGCCTCGGCCCGGGTGGCGCCGCCGCCCGGGGTGGGCTGGCTCATGGGGGTCCTCCGCGGTCTGGGGGAAGGCGGTCGAGCCCGGGAGATGCCCGGTGCCTTTACCGGGTAAACCAAGATCGCGTCGTCCTGGAGCCCGGTCGGCCGGTCGCTCCCGGCACCGCTAGCCTCGCCGCCATGAGCTGGACCTGGCAGCTGGAAGACCCGACGGGCGCGCCCGTGGACCCCGCCTCGTTGGGGGTCGAGGTGCCTCCCGTCGACAATCAGGGCGACGCCGAGTCCTGGCTGGGGGAGAACTGGCGGGACCTGCTCGAGCGCGGGATCGCGACGGTGACCCTGCTGTGCGACGGTGAGCGCGTCTACGGGCCGATGGGACTGACCGCCACCTGACCTCCCCCGGCCCGGCCCACGCGGCCCGGCCCACGCGGGCCGGCCACGCGGGCTCCCGTCGGGCTCCTGGCCCGCCGGGAGCCGCCCGGTCAGCCCCGGGAGGTCTTGGCCGGGTCGCGCTCGACCACGTCGCCGAGGGCCTCGTCGATGCGGGTCAGCACCTCGCCCGGCAGCACCACGCCGGCGGCCCGCACGTTGTCGGTCACCTGCTCGGGCCGGCTGGCCCCGATGATCGCCGCGGCCACGTTGGGGTTCTGCAGCACCCAGGCGACGGCGAGCTGGGCCATCGTCAGGCCCAGTTCGTCGGCGATCGGGCGCAGCCGCTGGACCCGGGTGAGGACGTCGTCCCGCAGGAAACCCTGGATGGACCCGGACACCGCGGCGTTCCCGGCCCGGGTGTCGGCCGGCGGCTGCTGGCCGGGCAGGTACTTCCCGGTCAGGACACCTTGGGCCAGCGGCGACCAGACGATCTGCGACAGCCCGTGCTTCTCGCTGGTCGGAACGACCT
>JAOPWG010000256.1 GCA_025965775.1 Modestobacter sp.
CGCGGCGTGGACCTGTTCTGGCAGAAGGTCTACGTCCCGATCTACCACAAGCTGCCCTGGAAGCTGCGGTCCAAGGTGATGCTCGCGATGCCGGGCAGTCACCGGCAGACCTGGCACACACCTGACCAGGTGAAGGGCCCGGCCGTCTGACGGCCAGCACCACCGCACCCCGTACGTCGGATCGCTCACCCAGTCCAGGAGGACACCCGCATGAGCACGAAGACCGTCGACATCCCGAAGCCCCAAGAGGGCGACATCCTGTACGACACCAGCGAGAAGATCTTCCCCGACATCAGGGCCGAGCCGGGGCAGAAGGCTTTCGTCTTCATCCACAGCGTCCCGTTCGAGGGTTCGGTCGCGCTGGTCAACCTGAAGACGTCGACGCGCCTGGTGCGCAAGGGCTTCGACGTCAACATCGTGCTGTACGGCCCTGCTGTCCTGCTGGCCTCGGCCACCCGTGGCTACCCGGCCGTCGGGACCGAGGGCTTCCCGGGCAACCTGGCCGTCAACGAGCAGCTCAAGATCCTCATGAAGGAGGGGGCGACGATCTACGCCTGCCGCTTCGCCATGGGCGCCCTCTACGGCTTCCGCGAGGACGACCTCATCGAGGGCGTCAAGGCCTTCAACCCCCTCGACGTGCTGGACTCCGCGCTGTACGCGTGGAAGGAGAAGGCGTTCCAGCTCAACACCTGGACCGTCTGACCCACCCCGCTCCACCCACCGGTACGGCGATCAGCGCACCATGGGCGCCGGTCGCCGTACTGGTGGGTCCCCTGCTCGCGACGACGCCAGGAGGACCCGTCATGGACGGCGTGCACGACATGGGGGGCAAGGCCCGGTACTTCGGGCCGCTCCCGACCATCGACCCCGACGAGCCGGCCTTCCACGCGGAGTGGGAGGGCAAGGCCTTCGCGCTGGCGCTGCTGGCCAACCGGGTCTCGGGCGCGAACCTGCACGCCTTCCGGCACGCCATCGAGCGGGTCCCAGAGCCGGAGTACCTGTCGGGTTACTACGAGCGCTGGCTGGCCAGCGCCGAGATCCTGCTGCTCGACAGCGGCATCCTGGCACCGGGTGCGGTGGCGGCCCGGGCGGAGAACCTGCGGGGGGGCCGGGTGGAGGAGCCCGCCGTTCCCGAGCCGCACAAGCCCACCATGCCGAGCGGTGGCGGGGGCAACCTGCGCGCCGTCGAGGAGGCACCGGCCTTCGCGGTGGGGGACGCGGTGACCGCGCGGACCAGCGTCCCCTCGACGCACGACCGGCTGCCCTCCTATGCCCGCGGCAGGACCGGCACCGTCACCGCGGTGCAGCCGGCGCAGGTGCTGCCCGACACCGCGGCGCACTTCGTCGGGGAGAACCCCCAGCACGTCTACGCCGTCGAGTTCGCCGCGCAGGAGCTGTGGGGCGAGGACGCCGAGGCGTTCACGCTGACCCTCGACCTCTACGAGAGCTACCTGGAGAAGGCCTGATGACCGAGGTGGAAGACACCGTCGACCCGACCATCCCCCCGGCGCTGCGCGCCGAGGCGCTGGAGTCGCTGCTGCTCGAGCGCGGGTTGATCGACACGAAGACGATCGAGACCTTCATCCGCACCTACGAGACCGCCGTCGGCCCGATGAACGGGGCCAAGGTCGTGGCCAAGGCGTGGACGGACCCGGAGTACAAGCAGCAACTGCTCGCCGACGGCACCGCGGCCATCGCGACGCTGGGGTTCAAGGGACCCCAGGGGGAGCACATGGTGGTCCTCGAGAACACCGCCGACGTGCACCACGTCGTGGTCTGCACCCTCTGCTCCTGCTACCCGTGGCCGGTCCTCGGGCTGCCGCCGTCCTGGTACAAGGACCCCGCCTACCGGGCGCGCGTGGTCAAGGAGCCGCGCGCGGTGCTCGCCGAGTGGGGCACCGAGCTGGGGCCGGACGTCGAGGTACGGGTGCTCGACTCCAGCTCCGAGGTGCGCTACCTGGTGCTGCCCGAACGCCCCGCCGGCACCGAGTCGATGTCGGAGGAGGAGCTCGCTGCGCTCGTCACCCGGGACGCGATGGTGGGCGTGACGAAGGTGCAGGCCCCGTGACGACGGCGACCCTCCCGCTGGACGTCGAAGGTTCGGCGGCGCCGCCGCGCGCCAACGGTGAACTGGTGTTCGCCGCGCCGTGGGAGGGCCGCGCCTTCGGCCTGACCATGGCCCTGGCCGACCGCGGGGTGCTGTCCTACGACGCGTTCCGCGAGGTGCTCATCGCGCGGATCGCGGCGTGGGAGGCCGACCACCCGGTGGGGGAGTGCTTCAGCTACTACGGCTGCTGGCTGCAGGCCCTGGAGCAGGTGCTCGCGAGTGAGGATCTGGTGCCGGCGGAGGCCCTCGTGGCGCGGTCCGCCGCGCTCGCCGCGCGTCCGGCGGGCCACGATCACGATCACGGGCACGGCCATGACCACGACCATGACCATGACCACGACCATGACCACGACCACGACTGAGCGCGATGGCACGAACAGCGCCGTGGCCACGTTCGAGGGCGGTTGGCTCTGCTCGGTGGAGGCCGGCGGGTTCCAGCTGGTCGTCGACGAACCGGCGGCGGTCGGCGGCACCGGCCTGGGGCCGATGCCGACCGACCTGCTGTTGGCCTCGCTGTCCTCCTGCTACGCCCTGGCGCTCGTCTGGGCCGCGAAGAAGCGCGGGCTGGAGCTGCCCGACCTGGAGGTCACGGCAACGGGGAGCTACGCCGGCCAGAAGTTCGGCGCGCTGGTCCTCACCGTGCGCACCAGCCTGTCCGCCGAACACGTAGAACCGCTGCTGGAGCCGGCCAAGCGGGTCTGCTACGTCTCCAACACGTTCGCGCACGCCCCCGAGGTCGAGGTGGCTCTCGCCGCCCCGACCCCGGGCCCGTGAACACGACTCCACCGCACGCACCGGCCTGAGCCGGTCGTCCGGCGGGGCGTCCGGGCGACGCACGATCCCGCCACGGAGGAACCGTCGGGTGCCAGGGACTGGCCCAACCTTCCCCGCAGCCCGGTGGAGCCGGACGTCCCCATCACGAGCAGGCAACCCGGCGGGCCAGACCAGTTCCCTCGTTGTGCGGCTCGATGCTGGCCGGGGGTCCTCCCGGGCCGGGGCTCCGGCACGAGGGGACGACGCGGGACTTCCGGTCCGCGCCGTCCCCTCGTGTGGTGGGAACCGACGGCCGCTACACGGCCGGGCCGGGTTCGCCGGCCGTGTTGAGACAGGTCAGCGTGAGATCGACCCGGGTCGCCGGCGCGCCCAGCCAGTTGTGCACCTCCAGGCGGTACCTGCCGGGTGCCGGGGTGCCGTACCGCAACGACTCCTCCGTCAGGCTGCTGCTCCCGCCCGAGGCGACGTCGCCGCTCCAGGTCCCGTCCGGCTGCTGACGCTGCAGGTAGAGGTCGACATCGGCGCTCGTACTCGGCACCGCGCTGACCAGCAGGGCGGCGTTGTCGAAGCCCACGCGCACCTCGAACTCGTGATAGGCCACGGTGGCCGGCGTCCGTTGCGGGGCGCCGGCGGGCGGGGTGACCGAGGCCCTCTCCTCCGGCTGCGCCGGGCCGGTCACGGCCGGCTCGTCCTGGGTCACGGGGACGGTGTCCGGGGCCAGCGCCGGCCGGTCCACCACCGGGACCTGGAGCACGGTGCCGCCGGGACCGGTCGCGATCGTCACCCGGGGATCGACGGCGAACGTGGGCACCTTGTCCGGGTCGGAGGTGGTGAACCGCAGCACGAGCCGGTGGCCGGCGCGCAGGTCGTGTGCCATGGCGAACCCGGGCGGCTGCATGTCGTAGAGGACACCGGGCACGACCGGCTTCGGGGTCGCGACACCCACCCGGAGCTCGGGGTTGATGGCGAACTGGCTGATCCGGCGGCGCTCACCGCCGGGGCCCTCGTCGTACACCGTGCCGATCAGGTGCATGCGGGGTGCGGTCACCGAGGCGACGAGGTCCAGCAGCGGCCGGCCGGCGAGGACGGTGTCCTGTGCCATGGGCTCGCTCACGAAGTCCGCGCCCCCGGTGCCCTGGGGGTCGGTGAAGCCGGACGGGTCACCGGTGAAGCTCACCGAGCCGGGGATCGCCGGAGGCGTCGTCCCCAGCGTGCCGTCGGCGGACGGGTGGAGCGTCAGGTTCCGGGCCGTGCTCGGGGGCCACTGCGAGTCCATGAGGATCTGGCTGCGGTCGCCGGTCCGGCTGCCCTCGAAGGTGCCGTCGGAGACGAACATCTCCGCGGCCGGACCGGTCTCGACGACGCGCTGGGCCAGCTGCTTGTCGAACCACGCGTGCAGCGCGTAGGTCCACTGGATGCCGCGGCGGGTGGGGCAGCAGCCCGAGCCGTGGTCCCACTGACCGAGCCAGATCTTGTCGCCTGCCCGGCCACCGCGGTCGGTGAACCACTGCATGCCGGCGACGCGGGCGGCGTTGTCGTTCACGCCGTGGACCATGAAGACGGGGATGCCGGCCGCCGTCGCACCCTTCCGCCAGTCCCGCTCGCCGTGCCAGGCGGTGTACTGCCCCGACAGCTGCGCCTCGCCGGCGATCAGCGAGCTGTTCGGCAGGCCGCAGCCGGTCTCCGCCGGCTTCTGGCCGACGTGCTCGCCGCCGGGCAGGTCACGCTCGAGAGCGATCTGCTCGTAGGCCTCCATCGGACCGGCCCACTGCAGGAAGTACGGGACACCGGCCTGGAACTGGTGGTCGTACATCGTCGCCATGCCGGCGCTCGGCACGATCGTCTCGAGACCCTCGGGGTTCATCGCGGCGGCCAGCGACGGGGTGGAGCCCACGTACGAGTGGCCGGTCATGCCGACCCGACCGTTGGACCAGGGCTGGGACGCCGCCCATTCCACGACCGTCTTCAGGTCGCGTGCGTCGTTCGGGCCGAGGTGGTCCAGGCAGCCGTCGCTGAGGCCGGTGCCGCGCAGGTCCATCATCACGACGGCGTACCCCTTGGGCGCGAAGTAGCCGGTCAGGCCGAGCGACGTTCCGTTTCCGTCCCGTGGCTCGGGGAGGATCCGCATGCCCTCCCGGTCGGCCAGCGTGCCGTGGTACGGGCTGGCCTCGAGGATCACCGGCCAGTTCCCGTCGACCGGTCGCCCGTTCGCGTCGGCGGGCCGGGTGATCTCGATGTGCACCTCGGTGCCGTCGTGCATCGGCAGCTCGAGGGTCTCCTTCACCGTTGCGTAGCGATCGGTGGTGAGCCCCTCGACCGTCGTGTAGTCGAACGCGCTGGGCTGGACGGGAGCAGGTGTGGGGGGCCGCTGCTGCCCCCTGCCCGGCCGGTCCTCGCGCGGCCCGGCGAAGGCCGGTGACTGGAAGCTGACGACGACGAGTGCAGCGAGCACCAGCCCGAGGGAGCGGGGGAGGCGTCGCCTCGGTCGGGCAGACGAGGGCATCACGAGCCTTTCGACGGACGGCCAGGTTGACCGAGTAACGAGCGGCCTCCCGGCGGGTCACGGCCAAGCTGTGAACTGTCTGTAAACCGCGGTCAGGTCGAGCGCTCCCGCGTGTGCCGAACGTCCAGACCGTCCCCGTCGGGGCAGGGTGCCCGTCATCGGACCGGGGGAGTGGTCGACGTCAGCGGACGAAGTCGATGCCCATGACGACCCGCGGGACCGTCGGCCGACCTGGACGAACCCGGCGTTCTCGAAGACCTGGCGGGCGCCGACGTCCAGCTCCCCCCGTCCACCCTCGCCTGGGTCCAGACCGACGACTCCACCGAACCGGGGCTACATCGGTGGGGGCCATACGGTCGATCTCCCGTACGTCCATACCGATGTCCTCCTACGGGGGCGGCGGCTGCGCCTGCGGCCCTGCTTCGGGCTCCGCCCGCCGCGTTCGCACCGCTTCTTCCAGCTGCGCCCGTGCGGCGTCCGCGTCGGTGACCGCTCGGTCCCGCGCCTCCTCGGCCCGCAGCCGATCTCGCCGACTCTCCTCGGAATGGCGCTCAGCGCGCTCGGCGCGAGTCTCCTGCGCCTTCGCACGTTCGGTCTCGGCGTCTGCTCGCGCCGCCGCAGCGCGGGCGCGGCCGTCCACGGCGACGGTCTCGAGCCGGGCTGCCGCCGCCGCCTGCTCGGCGCGGCGGATGGTGTGCGCTGCTTGCGCCTGGGCGCGTTCGAACTCCTCGTGGGTCGCGCGCTCGGCCTTCAGCGCCTGGTCTCGCGCCGCCTCCGCGTGGGTTGCCCGCTCCTGTGCGCTCTCCGCGTCGGCGGCCGCTCGGTTCCACCCCGCCTGGGCCCGTGCCGCCTCACTGCGAGCCCGTTCGACGTCGCGCACGGCAACGTCCCGCTGTCGCCCGGCATCCCGTTGCCCAGCTTCAGCCTCGGCTGCTGCTGTCTCTGCTGCGGTCGCGTCGACGCGCGCCCGCTCCGTCTCGTTGTGCGCGGCGTCGGCCGCCGCCTGGGCAGTCGCGGCCGCAGCGCGGGCGGCGGTGGCCTCCTCCCGGGCGGCGGCGGCGGCGGCCTCGCCCCTGGTCGCGGCCTCGAGCGCTTCGCGCGTCGTTCTTTCTGCGATTGCGCGCGCCCGGTCGGCGGTGGACGCTCGCTGGTCGGCCTCGGCGACGTCGCGCCGTGCGTCGGTGCGGATCGCCGCGTTCTCGATGTCGAACATCTCCGCGTCGGTGGCCAGGGTCAGGGCCGCCGCGGCGCCGCGTACCTGCTCCTCCATCGCCACCAGCGTCTCGCGGAGTCGGCCGGTGATCACCGCAAGCGTCTCGGTCGCCCGACTCGTCGGCTGCCTGCTCGCGAACTCCTGCGCCGTCGCGCCCGCCCGCTCCGCTGCCTCCGCTCGGCGAGCCGCGAAGGCGGTCGTGCGGTTGTGATCGGGGCGCGTGCAGTAGGACGACCGCCCACCGGTCGACGGGGGCGGGGCGACCGGGCGGTCACAGCCCGGAAAGGCGCACGGGACCGTGGCCGCGGACATGCTGCCATTCTGCGTCCGTTCGTTCGTCAGAACCAGCGTGCACGAACGGACGAATGCCGCCGTCGACCGCTCGGGTGTCCCGGCGCAACCGACGCCTACTCCCGGGTAAGGCTCCATAATCAACGCTTATGGAGTCTGAAATTCGGGCCGCACATACTCCCTCCGAGGCGCCACCCGCCGACTCCCCGGGTGTTCCGGCCGCGTCCGGGGTTGCTGCCCGGGTCCACCCCACCGAGGGCGGCCTGGTGCTCCCCGGCGACCTGGAGTCGGTCGGCCGCTACCTCACCGCCGCGAAGGCCGAGTCGACGAGGAAGGCCTACGCGGCGGACTTCCGCGCCTGGTCGACCTGGGCGCAGCTGCGCGGCTTCAGCCCGCTGCCCGCGGCCGACACCGCGGTCGCGGCGTACCTCGCGACGCTGAGCGACGCCGGCGCGAGCCCCCGCACCATCGCCCGGCGGCTGTCCGGCATCGGGCACGCCCACCGGGAGGCCGGACACCTCAGCCCGTCGGAGCACCCGGGCACGCGGGAGGTCCTCACGGGCATCCGCCGTGCGGCGGCCCGCGACAACCGCCGCCCGAGGAAGGCCCGCGCCCTCGACACGCCGACGATCCGTGCGCTCGTCGAGGACCTGCCCGCGGGAGTCGCCGGACTGCGCGATCGAGCCCTCATCCTCACCTCGTTCGCCCTCGCGCTCAGGGCCTCGGACGCGTGCTGGCTGGACGTGACGGACCTGGCCCCGGCCGGGCACGGCGGCC
>JAOPWG010000288.1 GCA_025965775.1 Modestobacter sp.
GGCGCCACCCCCGCCCGTGCCGCCGCAGCAGGTCGCCCCGCCGCCCCTGCCGCCCCAGCCGGTCCCCCCGGAGCAGGTGTGGCCACAGCCCGGCTCACCGGCGCCCGGCGGGGACGTCGCGGGCGGCGACCCGGCGTGGCCGACCCGGCACACCGGCCCGGTCGACTTCGTGCCCGGTTTCGGCTCGCAGTTCCCCCCGGCGGCCCCGCCGCCGAACGCGGGCAGCACCGCGGCGACCGCGACGGGGCAGCTGCCCGCCTCGGGTCCGACCGGGGGCACCGTCGGCGGTCGGCCGGGCACGCGGTTCGGTGACCGGCTGAAGGGCGGCCTGCCGTCCGGCGCGGCCCGGCACCGCGCGGTGTTCACCGGTCTCGCGCTCGGCGTCGTCGGCCTCGTGCTGCTGGAGCTGGGGCTGGCCCGCGACTTCGGCAACGCGTCGCTGTGGTCGGTCGTGCCCACCTGGTCGGCCTTCGCCACGGTGGCCGCGGTGGTCGCGCTGGTCCCGCTGGTGACCCGCTGGGTGCCGTCGGCGCCCGCGGCCGGGACGGCGTGGCGCATCGGCCTGGCCGGCGCCGCCGGGCTGGCCGCGTTCTGGGTGCTGGTCGCGCTGCCGCTGGTGACCAGCGACCGCGGCTTCCTGCTCACCGCCGGGACCGCGCTCGCTGCGGTTGCGCTGTGGCTGGCCCCGGGCCGGGCCGAGGCCCGAACGGCAGCCACGGGCACCGGGACGACGGGCACCGGGCCCGGCAGCACCGCATGAGCCGCCGACCGGGCGGCTGGCTGACCACGGCCGGGGTCCTCGCCGTCGTCTCGCTGGGCCTGCCCTGGTCGCCGGGGACGGCTGGCACCGGCGCGCCGTCGCGGGTGGCGATCGTCGCCGCGATCGCCCTGGTCGGCCTGGGCCTGACCCGGGGACGGGCGCGGCTGCTGCCCTTCGCCGTCCTGGCCGGGGCCGCCGGGTTGCTGCTCGGCGGTATCACGGCCAGCCCCGGCCGGCTCGCTCTGGCCGCCGCGGTCGCCTGCCTGGTGGCCGGGCTGCGGGCCGACGGCCGCCGGGTCCTCCGCGGCTCCTGACCTGGGCCGGACCGCAGCCGGTCGGCCGTCAGCGCGTGGTGCCGTCCCCCGGGGGGATCTGCTGTGACCCGGCCGCGGCCGGCCGGGGCCGGCCGTCGCGATGGGCGCGCAGGGCCAGCAGCGCCACGTCGTCCTCGACCGCGCCGGATAGCTCGGCGAGCAGCCGGTCGCACAGCTCCCCCAGCGGCGACCGGGCCCACCGGGCCACCACCCCGCTGAGCCAGGCGATGCCCTGGTCCAGGGTCGCGTCGCGGCGTTCGATCAGTCCGTCGGTGTAGAAGAGGACCGTCACCCCCGGGGGCAACCTCACCTCGTGGTCGGCACGGACCTCGTCGGGGTCCAGGCCCAGCAGCAGGTCCGGTGTCCGCTCCAGGACGGTGACGGTGCCGTCGGCCCCGATGAGCAGCGGCGGCGGGTGCCCGGCGTTGGACCAGCGCAGCACGCACGCCGCGTCGGGCGGGGCGCCCCGGCCCGGCTCGACCGTGGCCAGGATCGCGGTGGCCAGCGTGCCGACCTCCAGGTCCCGCATCGCCCGGTCCAGCGCGGCGAGCACCGCCGCCGGGCTGTCCCGCCGGCTGTGGGCGATGCCACGCAGCACGTTGCGCACCTGGGCCATGGCGGCGGCGGCGTACCGGTCGTGGCCGGTGACGTCGCCGATGACCAGCGCCGTCCGGCCGTCCTCCAGCGGGAAGGCGTCGTACCAGTCGCCCCCGACCTGGGCCAGCGACGCGGCCGGCACGTAGCGGACGGCGATCTCCAGGCTGTCGGACTCCGGCGGCTCGGTGAGCAGGCTGCGCTGGAACGCCTCGGCCATGCCCTGGACAGCGGCGTGTGCGACGCGCTCGGTCTCCCGGGTCCGGATCCGCTCCAGGGCCTGTGCGCACTGGGCCGCGAAGGCCACCAGCAGGTCCATCTCGTCGGCGGCGAAGGTCCGCGGACCGGTCCACGCCACGCTCAGCGAGCCCAGCCTGCGGCCGACGGTCTGCAGCGGAAGCGCCGCCCAGGACTCCGCACCGGTGCTGGCGATCACCTCGCTCATCACCGGGGAGAAGGCCTCGGTGGCCGCCCGGTCCGGTAGCAGCACCCGCTCGCCGGTCCGGGCCGCCAGACACCCCGGATAGGGGGCATCCCAGGGCAGGACGCCGTCGCCGCCGCCGGCGGCGGCCCGCAGCCCCTCGCTCATCACCAGCCGGAGGTGGCGGTCGCCCTCGGGGACCGCCACCGCGCCGCCGTGCGCACCCAGCGCGGTCAGGCCGCCCTCGGTGACCACCCGGATCAGCTCCTGGACCGTCTCCGCCTGGCTGACCTGCAGGGAGACCCGCGCCAGGGCGGCCAGTCGGTGGGCGGTGCGGGCCTCGGCAGCCCGGGCGTCCTCCAGTTCCACACCCCGGGCGTGCAGGTCGCCCTGGACGTCCAGCGCTCGGCGCCGCCAGGCTTCCTGGCTGTCAGGGTCGCCCCCGGCGGCCTCCGCGCAGACCCAGCCGGTGATGTCCTCGGCCCGCTGCAGCACGTACCGGCAGCGGCCCTCCGCGTCGCGCACGGGGATGCTGATCAGGCTCCAGAAGCGCTTGGTGAACCCCCCGGCGCCGTCGGGGACGTCGAACTCGTGCACCGGGACGGTGTCCGGCCGGCCGGTGTCGCGGGCCCGCTCGAAGGACGCCCGCACCTTCCCGACGCCACCGTCGCTGTCGACCCCGCCGGTCGTGCCGGGGAAGGCCTCGAAGACGGGGCGGCCCACGAGCTCGGCCAGCGTGCGCCCGGTGGTCGTCAAAAAGGCGGCGTTCGCGTCGGCGATGACCAGGTCGGGGGTCAGGACCAGGTACGGCGTGCGCATCGCCCGGAGGACCGCCGCACAGTCCGTCACGTCCTCCGTGGCCGGATTCCTTCCCAGCCGGTTTGGGATCCCGCGTCCCTCCGGCTGGCCGTCCACGGTCCCCCCGTGTCATCCGCGCGCGCAGCCACCCGGCTGCGGGCCGACCATACCGCCGCGCTCGGGCCCGGTCCGGGCCCGCCGGCGCGGCCTGTCAGCCGCCGTTCCCGCCTCCGTCGCCGTCGGCCGCCGCACCGCTGCTGCCTGTCGGGGCAGCCGTGGGCCCGGTGCCGGTCGGGCTGGAGTCGGAACCGGACGTGGGACCCGCGCTCGAGGTGGGGCCGGCCGTGCCGGGGGGCGCGTGCGTCCCGGTGCTGGAGGGGACCCCGGAGCTGGCCCTCCCCGTGCCGGTGGCACCAGCGCTGCTGCCACCGGTGGCGGTCGGGGTCGGCGTGCCGACGGGCACTCTGGTGGTCGCGGTCCTGCCGGCGGGGGACCGCAACACCGACTCCACCGGAGCACGATCGCCGGTGGCACCGGGACGGCCGTCCTCGCGCCGCGGGACGGCGTAGCTGACCAGCACCTGGTCGCCACGCACCAGCCGGGTCCCCGACGGGGAGACGGCCAGCACCAGCCCTGGGTCGACGTCGCCGGTCACCACCGGCCGGGTGTCCACGAGCATCCCGCGGGCGGTCAGCTCGGACTCCACCTCGTCGACCGGCCGGCCGAGGTAGTCGGCCGCTTCGACGAGCAGCCCCGCCCCGCCGGTGGCCGCCACCGGGCCGGCGACCTGCGGGGCGGCGACCGACGCCTCCACACCGGAGCCCGTGGGGTCGAGCTTCTCCAGGACGGCGAAGGCGACGCCCGCGCCGACCAGCAGGGCCGCCAGCGGCACCAGCACCCGCCTCACGCGCTGGCGGACGGGGACGGCCGGCGGGGTGAGGACGGCGCGGGGCCGCGCCGCACCGGTGTCGGCCGCGGTCCCCGTGCCGGTCGCCGGGGTGGGCCCGCCGGTGCTGCCGGTGTCGCCGCCGGCGTCCAGCGGCCCGCCGGGCACCAGCCAGAAACTGAGGGTGTCGCTGTGCTCGACCGGCGGGAGGTCACGGCCGGCGGAGACGTCGTCCACGGCGGCGACGAAGGCGGCCCCGTCGGGCCAGCGGTGGGCGGGGTCCTTCACCAGCGCATGCTCGATCAGCGCACGGACCCCGGCGGGGACGTCCTCGGGCAGCGGCGCGGGCCGGTCACGCAGCTGGCGCAGTGCGATGGCCACCGAGTTGTCGCCCTCGAAGGCTTTGTGGCCGGTCAGGCACTCGTAGCCGACCATGCCGAGGGAGTAGACGTCGCTGGCCGGCGTGGCATGGCTTCCGGCGGCCTGCTCCGGGGAGAGGTAGGCCGCCGTGCCGACGACCTGGCCGGTCTGGGTGAGCGGCACGCTGCCGGCCGACCAGGCGATCCCGAAGTCGGTGATCTTGACGGTGCCGTCCTCACGGACCAGCACGTTGCCGGGCTTGACGTCCCGGTGCACCACGCCCGCGGCGTGCGCGACGGCCAGCGCCGCGGCTGTCTGCCGGAGCACGAGCAGGGTCTGGTCGGGCGACAGTGGCCCTGTCCGGTCGAGCAGGGCCGACAGCGACTCGCCCTCCACGAGTTCCATGACCAGGTACGCCAGGCACTCGCCCGAGCCGTCGGTCGTCTGCTCCTCGCCGTAGTCGTAGACAGCGGCGATATTGGGATGGCTGAGCGCGCCGGCGTGCTGCGCCTCGGCCCGGAACCGGGCCCGGAAGAGGGGATCGCCGGTGAACTCGCTGCGCAGCACCTTCACCGCGACCGGCCGGCCGAGCAGCGCGTCATGGGCCCGCCAGACCTGCCCCATGCCGCCGGTGGCCAGGAGCCCGCGCAGCTCGTAGCGGTTCCCGAGGCTGCTCCTCGCGGGCTCCACCACGTCCGTCGTACCCCTCGTCCCTCGGTATTCGTGCGCGCCCGGAGAGCCGACCCACGCGGGTCTGCTGGACATCCGTCACCAGGGTGCCCCAGGCGCAGGCTCGCGACACATGGTGTTCCGAGACCGTCCGGGCCCACAACCCCCACCCGGAGAGCGTCGGGGAAACGGCGGGAACACGCCCGGCATTCCCGGCCTCAGCCGCTGAGGCTGTCGGCCTCGCCGGCCAGTCGCTCCCCGGCCTCGGCCAGCCAGCGGGCCGGCTCGGTCATCGCCGCGGCGGCGGAACCGGCCAGGTCGGTGAGCGCCAGCGCACGGGCCACCGGCAGGTCGCCGTCGGCGACGACCCGCCCGGCGACGACGGTCACCGGCACCCCGGCGGCCGCGGCCCGGCCGACCAGCGCGCCCACCACCTTGCCGCGCAGGGACTGCGCGTCGAACTGTCCTTCGCCGGTCACCACCAGGTCCGCACCGGACAGCGCCTCGGCCAGCCCGGCGGCGGCCGCGACGGCGTCGGCGCCGCTGACGAACTCCGCGCCCCAGCAGGCAGCGAACCCGAACGCCGTCCCGCCGGCCGCGCCCGCACCGGGCGCCTCGGGATCGCCGCCGAGGAGCCCGGCGAGCCGGGCGAGGGCGGCCTCCAGTTCGGCCGCCTGGGCGGGGGAGGCGCCCTTCTGCGGGCCGAACTGCCCGGCCGCCCCCAGCGGCCCGAGCAGGGGC
>JAOPWG010000296.1 GCA_025965775.1 Modestobacter sp.
AGTACGTCGTCGTCTCCATGCGCGTCATGGCCCGCATCGGCACCCGGATCCTCGAGGCGATGGGCACCGACCGGCCGTTCGTGCCGGCGATGCACTCCCTGGGCGCGCCGCTGGAGCCCGGCCAGGCGGACGTCCCGTGGCCGTGCAGCAGCACCAAGTACATCGTCCAGTTCCCCGAGGAGCGGATGATCTGGTCCTACGGCTCCGGGTACGGCGGCAACGCCCTGCTGGGCAAGAAGTGCTACTCGCTCCGGATCGCCTCGGTGATGGCCCGCGACGAGGGCTGGCTCGCCGAGCACATGCTGATCCTCAAGCTGACCAGCCCGGCGCAGAAGACCTACTACGTGGCCGCGGCGTTCCCCTCGGCCTGTGGCAAGACGAACCTGGCCATGCTGGAGCCGACCATCCCCGGCTGGAAGGTCGAGACCCTCGGCGACGACATCGCCTGGATGCGCTTCGGCGAGGACGGCCGGCTCTACGCCCTCAACCCCGAGTTCGGCCTCTTCGGCGTGGCGCCGGGCACCGGCTGGGACACCAACCCCAACGCGATGCGCACCATCGACAAGGGCAACTCGGTGTTCACCAACGTCGCGCTCACCGACGACGGCGACATCTGGTGGGAGGGCATGACCGACGATGCCCCCGCCCACCTGACCGACTGGAAGGGCCGGGACTGGACGCCGGACTCCGAGGAGCCCTCCAGTCACCCGAACAGCCGGTTCTGCACCCCGATCACCCAGTGTCCGATCCTGGCGCCGGAGTACGACGACCCGAGGGGCGTGCCGATCTCGGCGATCCTCTTCGGTGGCCGCCGCAAGACCACCATCCCGCTGGTCAGTGAGGCCCGGGACTGGAACCACGGTGTGTTCATGGGGGCGACGCTGTCCTCGGAGACCACCGCCGCGGCGACCGGCGCGGTCGGCGTCGTCCGTCGCGACCCCTTCGCGATGCTGCCGTTCATCGGCTACAACGCCGGCGACTACTTCAAGCACTGGGTCGAGACGGGCAAGCAGCACGACGCGAGCAAGCTGCCGCGGATCTTCTACGTCAACTGGTTCCGTCGCGACGACGACGGCGGCTTCCTGTGGCCGGGGTTCGGGGAGAACAGCCGGGTGCTCAAGTGGGTCATCGAGCGGCTGGAGGGCACCGCGGCCGCGGTCGAGACGCCAGTGGGCCACGTGCCGACCCCGGAGTCCCTGGACGTCTCCGGCCTGGACATGACCCCCGAGCAGGTGGAGAAGGCCCTCGCCGTCGACCCTGAGGAGTGGCGCGAGGAGATCCCGCAGATCACCGAGTGGTTCGAGAAGTTCGGCGACAAGCTGCCCAGCACCATGTGGGACGAGCTGGAGATCCTGAAGAGCCGCCTCGCGTGAGCTCCTGCCGGAGCTGAGCTGCCGGAGCCGAGCGCAGGCTCGGCAACTCCTGTGCAACCGTGGTCCCGTCGTCCTCCGCCCGGAGGACGGCGGGACCACTGCGGTCGTGCGCACTGCACGGGTCGAGCCGCGGTGGGCGCCCCGGTCGGTTAGCGTGGCGGGGCACCCTGCCCCGGTCGGAGGCCTGTCCGCTCGTGCCCAATCCCTACCTGCACGTGCTGCGGACGCCGCATGCCCTGCCGATGGTGGTGGCTGCCTTCATCGGCCGGCTGCCGCTGTCGATGGTCGGTCTGGGCAGCGTCCTGCTGGTGCAGTCCGAGACCGGGTCCTACGGGCTGGGCGGCGCCGTGGCGGCCGTCGGTGCGATCACCACGGCGGCCTCCGGTCCGGTGATCGGCCGGCTGGCCGATACCCACGCCCAGCGCCGGGTCCTGCTGTCGGTGCTGGCCGTCTTCGTCGTCTCCGGGGTCACCTTCCTGTTCGCGGTCCGCGACAGCTGGCCGTTGTGGACGGTCTTCCTCGCCGCGGGGGTGGCGGGGGGCAGCATCCCGCCGGTCGCCTCGATGATCCGGGTCCGCTGGACGCACCTGCTGCGTGGGACGCCGTCCCTGCCCGCCGCCCTGGCCATGGAGTCGGTGGTCGACGAGTTCGTGTTCATCGTCGGCCCGGTGCTGGTGACGTTCCTGTCCACGACGGGGCACACCACCTCCGGGGTGGTCACGGCCTTCACCCTGGCCACGGTGGGCAGCCTGCTGTTCGCCGCCCAGCGGCGCACCGAGCCGCCCCCCGCTGAGCACGAGCACCGGCGCGGGGCGTCGGCGATGCGCATCCCCGGGCTGCGCGTCCTGTTCGTCGTGGGCGCAGCGGTGGGCGCCATCCTCGGCACGCTGGAGATCGCCCTGGTGGCCTTCGCCGACCAGGTGAACGCGCGCCCGCTGTCCGGACTGCTGATCGCCGCGCTGGCCGCCGGGTCGATGGTGGCCGGGATCGGCTGGGGGGCCGTGCGCTGGCGGATGGCCCTGGGGCGCCGGTTGCTGCTGGTGCTGGTGCTGTTGACCGCGTTGTCCGTCCCGCTGCTGCTGGTGCGCAACATCTGGCTGATGCTGCCCTTCGTCGCCCTGGCGGGTGTCGCGGTCTCCCCGTCGCTGATCAGCTCCTTCACCCTGGCCGAGGTGCTCGTGCCGCGGGCGGCGGTGACCGAGGCCTTCACCTGGATAGGGACGGCGCTGGCCCTGGGGGTGGCGATCGGGGCATCGGTGGCCGGGAAGGTCGTCGACACCCAGGGAGCCAACGTCAGCTTCCTGGTCGCCACCGTGGCCGCCGCGCTGGCCGTGGTCACGGTCGCGCTGGGCCAGCGCCTGCTCGTGGTCCCGGCGGACCGCATGCCGTCCCCCGCGCTGGCTCGCTGACCCGCCCCGTCGGCTGACGGTGGTCGGTCCGCCAGGAAAGTGCACTGAATCGATGAACTTGACGAGCTTTACTGGAGCTGCTTCGATTCCCCCGTGTCGATCCCGCTGCACCGCCGGTCCGCCGTGGACCTCGTGCGTGTCGCCAGCGCGCTCTGTCCGGCCGCCTGACCGACCCGGCCCGATACCCCGCGCCCCGCCCCGATCGGCGTCGAGCGCACGCCTGCCCGAGAAGGACCCCCGATGTCCGCTGCACACGTCCTGTCCACGCACGTCACCACCCCGGCGCCCGGTGCCGACGGCCGGTCGCCGGTCGCCGTCCAGCCGGCCGGCGCCGCCGGCCTCGCCGTCGCACTCGCCCTGCACCCGCAGGTGTGGGCCCCGCTGGTCCGGTACCGCGAGGAGAGCCGCTGGACCCACCTGCTCGATCCCGAGCGTGCCGCGGCCGCCCTCGACCCCTCGCAGCACCCCGAGCTGGCCCGGGCGCAGGTCTGGCTGCTGTCCTGGCTCCCCGGCCAGGGCACCCCGCTGCACGACCACGGCCGTTCCGCGGGGGCCTTCGCCGTCGCCCGCGGCACGCTGACCGAACGGGTGGTGCTCCGGTGTGGCACACAGGGGCCGCACCAGGACACGACCGACCTGACCACCGGCCGGGTCCGCTGGTTCGGGCCGCACCATGTGCACCAGGTCGAGAACTCGCTGCCGACCCCGGCGGTGAGCATCCACGTCTACACCCCGCCGCTGCGGCTGATGAACACCTACCGCATCGAGCCCACCGGGCTGGTCCGCACCGGCACCGAGCGGGCCGGGGTGGACTGGTGAGCGCCCCCGCCCGCACCCGGCCGGCCGGCGCCTGCAGCATCGACGAACTGCTGGCCGAGGCCCGGTCCCGGATCTCCCGGTTGCTGCCCGGGGAGGCCGCCGCACGGCTGCGTGCCGGGGCCGTGCTGGTCGACATCCGGCCGGCCGCCCAGCGGGAGCACGAAGGCACGGTTCCCGGCGCCCTCGTGGTCGAGCGCAACGTGCTGGAGTGGCGGTTCGACCCGGCCAGCGACGCACGGTTGCCCGAGGCGACCGGCTACGACGTCGAGGTCGTCGTCCTCTGCTCGGAGGGCTACACCTCCAGCCTGGCGGCCGACGCGCTGCGCGCGCTCGGCCTCATCCGGACCACCGACGTGATCGGCGGCTTCCGGGCGTGGGTGGCCGCCGGCCTGCCGGCGACGAGCGGGACCTCGAGCTCAGGATCAGGCGCCCCCTGAACCCGCCCCCGGCCCGTGCCCGCCCGACGGAGGGGTGGGGACGGGCCGGGTGCGACTGGCATGCTCGACCGGTGACCCGAGCCCGCCCCGCCGCCGGTGGCGGGCGACAGCTCGGGGTAGCCCCGGAGCGCCTGGGGCGCTGGCTGGACGGCGTCGCCGACCGGCACGGCGCCTTCACCGACGTCGGGGAGGTGGACGGAACGGTCCTCCTCACCTGTGCCGACACCACCGCGGTGACGTTGCGCGCGCCCTTCCCCTGGACGCCCGGGTCGGCGGTGCTCACCGCCTTCACCGCGCAGGCCCGGGAGCCGCACCGGGCGGCCGTGCTCCTGGTCCGGCGTGGCCGCTGGGCCGTCGGCGTCTTCGAGGGCACGGACCTGGTGGTCTCCAAGGTCGACGCCCGGCTGGTGCAGGGCCGCACCGCGGCGGGCGGCTGGTCGCAGCAGCGCTTCGCCCGCCGCCGCGGCAACCAGACCGACGCGGTCGTCTCGCACGCCGCGGACACCGCCGCGCGGGTGCTCCTGCCGCACGCAGCCTCGGTGGAGGCGCTGTTCACCGGCGGCGACCGCGGGCTGGTGGACGACGTCCTGTCCGACCCCCGGCTCGCCCCGCTCGCCGCGCTGCGGCGGGAGTCCGCGCTGGACGTCGGCGAGCCGACCAGAGCGGTGCTGCTGACCACCCCCGGGGCGTTCCGGGCGGTCGACGTGCACATCGTGGAACCGGGAGACCGGGCGCCGGCTCACCGGTCCGGGTCCGGGTCCCGCCGCCTAGGGTCGGGGCATGACATCTGAGGCGGCGGACGCCCAGCCCAGCGGCATCGGTCGCCGGCGGGCGGCCGCGCAGGGTGAGGGGCGCACCGCCTACACCGAGCGGCGCCAGGAGATCATCACCGCTGCAGCGGGGCTGTTCAAGACCCACGGCTTCCGGGGTACCAGCATCGGCCAGATCGCCGAGGCGCTGGGTACCGACCGGGCCACGCTCTACTACTACATCGGGAGCAAGGAAGAGCTCTTCGACGAGGTCGTGACCGACGCGGTCCGGGCGAACGTGGCCCGTGCCGGGGCCATCCGGGACGGCGAGGGCACCGCGCCGGACAAGCTGCGCCGGCTGGTCACCCAGCTGATGGACTCCTATGCGGCGTCCTATCCCTTCCTCTACGTCTTCATCCAGGAGAACCTGAGCCACGTCAGCGAGCGTCGCAGCGAGTGGTCCCAGCAGATGCGGGCGCTGAACAAGACCTACGAGGACTGCGTCGTCGCCATCATCGAGGCCGGGGTGGCCGAGGGCACGATCCGGCCGGTCGCCGAGCCGTGGGTGCTCGCCTACGGGCTGATCGGGATGGTCGGCTGGACCAACCGGTGGTTCAACCCGGAGAAGTCCGCGGTCGACGCCGCCACGATCGGCCGCGCCTATGCCGATGTGCTGCTGGACGGCCTCCGCGCGCCGGACTGACCGCTCAGCGCCCGCTCCACCGGGGGGCCCGGCGCTCGGCGAACGCCTGCGCGCCCTCCCGCGCGTCGGCCGAGGCGAACACCTCGTCCAGCAGCGCCTGCTGCCGGTCCCACAGCTCCCCGGCCGGCCAGTCGGGCGCCGACTGCACCACCTGCTTGGTCGCCCGCACCGCCAGCGGCCCGTTGCGGGAGATCCGGCCGGCCAGCTCGAGCGCACCGGCCAGCGCGCCCCCCGGTGCGGTCAGCCGGTTGACCATGCCCCAGCGCGCCGCTTCGGTGGCCGGCAACGGGTCACCGGTGAGGGCGTGCTCCAGGGCGATGGCCGGCGGGATCCGCCGTGGCAGCCGGACCAGGCCGCCGGCCCCGGCGAACAGGCCGCGGCTGACCTCCGGCAGGCCGAACGTCGCGTCCTCGGCGGCCACGATCAGGTCGCAGGCCAGGGCCAGCTCGCACCCCCCGGCCAGGGCGTATCCCTCGACCGCGGCGATCAGCGGCGTGGCCGGGGGGGTGCGGGTGATCCCGCCGAGCCCGCGGCCGGGAACCTCGGGGATGTCGCCGGTGAGGAAGGCGGTCAGGTCCATGCCGGCGCAGAAGGTCCCACCGGCGCCGGTCAGCACGCCGACCACCAGGGCCGGGTCGGCGTCCAGGCTGTCGACCGCCGCAGCCAGCCCGCGGGCCATGGCGCCGTCCATCGCGTTGCGCTTCGCCGGGCGGTCCAGGGTGATGACCAGCACCGGTCCCTGTCGCTCCACGGTCACGGTCTCGGGCATCGGACCTCCTCGTCGCGGCCGGCGGGTGGTGACGGTCGCACCACCGCCCCTGCCGTTGATCATCGGCGGGTGGCTGCGCTCCTCACGTGTCGAGCGACCACTCGGCGATGATCAACCCGGCGGCACGGCCGGCGACGACCCTGCCACAGTGTGCAGTCAACGTGTATGTTGACGGCCAGGCTACAGCCCGGACTCGACGAGGAGGACCCATGGTGCGCGCGGTCGGAGTGGTGGGCGGCGGCACGATGGGGGTGGGCATCGCCTACGTCTTCGCCGTCAGTGGCGCCCGTACGGTGGTGGTCGAGCCGGACGAGGCGCGGATGGCCGCCGTGCGCGCGGAGATCGACGGTGCCGCCGCGGCCGGGGTCGCCCGCGGCAAGCTCAGCGCGGAGACCGCCGCCGGGCTGCCGGGGCTGATCGAGCACGTGACCTCGGCCGACCGGCTCCCCGTGGGCCTGGACCTGGTCGTGGAGACGGTGCCGGAGGACCGCGCGCTCAAGGAGCGGGTGCTGGCTCAGGTGGAGGCCCGCCAGCCCGTCTTGCTGGCCAGCAACACCAGCGCGCTGTCCATCGACGCGCTGGCCGCGGGGCTGGCGCGCCCGGACTGCTTCCTGGGTCTGCACTTCTTCAACCCGGTGTGGTCGATCCCGGTGGTCGAGGTCGTCCGGGGTGCAGCGACCAGCGAGCAGACGCTGGCGTCCGCGTTGGACGCGGTCCGCTCGATCGGCAAGGAGACCGCCGTCGTCGCCGATGTGCCCGGTTTCGCCACCAGCCGGCTGGACGTGGTCGCGGCGCTGGAGGCGATCCGGATGGTCGAGCAGGGCGTCGGCGAGCCGGCCGAGATCGACCGCGCCGTGCAGCTGGCCTACCGGCACCCGGTCGGGCCGTTGCGGCTGACCGACATCGTCGGGCTCGACGTGCGTCTGCACATCGCCCGCAACCTGGAGACGGCACTGGGTCCGCAGTTCGCCCCGCCGCAGCTGCTCGTGGACAAGGTCGCCGCCGGCGAGCTGGGCCGCAAGAGCGGGCGCGGCTTCTACGACTGGAATTGAGTCGCATCGCGCCAGGTCGCCAGAAGGGCATTCGTGACCACAGCGAGTCCCTCCTCGGGGAGGCCGGAGGCCTCCCCGAGGAGGGATCGAAACGGCTCGGCGCCAGCCAGGATGGCTCCTGGCCGCGGTGTGGTCCGGAGGATCGCAGTGTGATTGACGTGGTGCGGGTCACTGCCTACTGTCAACTCTAGTGTTGACGCACGGCCGGAGGGCCGTGCCGGAGAGGAGCCATCCCGTGGACGGACAGCCGATCGGACTGGGCAAGGGGTCGCGCATCTGCGACACGACCGAGGAGCACCGCGCCCTGCGGGAGAGCGTCGGGAAGCTGGTCGGCAGCTACGGCCGCTCCTACTTCAAGGACGTCGTCGCCAAGGGCGAGAAGGCCGACGAGCTGTGGTCGGCGATGGGCAAGGCCGGCTTCCTGGGCGTCCACCTGCCCGAGGAGTACGGCGGCGGGGGCGGCGGGCTGGCCGACCTGGCCGTGGTCATCGAGGAGATGGCCAGCCAGGGCTGCCCGATGTTCATGATCGTGATCAGTCCGACGATCGCCGGGACGGTCCTGTCCGCGCACGGCACGCCGGAGCAGAAGCAGACGTACCTGCCCGGCATCGCCGACGGCAGCTTCCGGATGGCCTTCGCCATCACCGAGCCCGATGCCGGCTCCAACACCCACAAGATCACCACCACCGCGCACCGGGACGGCGACGGCTGGCGGCTGCGCGGCCAGAAGTACTGGACCTCGGGGATCGACGAGTGCCAGGCGCTGCTCGTCGTCGCCCGGGACGCCGAGCCGGGGCCGGACGGCCGGCACACGCTGTCGCTGTTCATCGTGCCCACCGACGCCCCGGGGCTGAGCTACCAGAAGCTGGACTCCGCGCTGCAGCTGCCGGAGAAGCAGTTCACCACCTTCTTCGACGACGTCCCGGTCGAGCGGGCCGGGCTGGTCGGTGCTGAGGGCGAGGGGCTCAAGCAGGTCTTCGCCGGGCTGAACCCCGAGCGGGTGGCCGCCGCCTGCATGGCCAACGGCATCGCCCGCTATGCGCTGGCCCGGGGCGCGCAGTACGCCACGGAGCGCACCGTCTGGAAGACCCCGATCGGGGCCCACCAGGGTGTGGCCCACCCGCTGGCGAAGGCCTACATCGACGTGGAGCTCGCCCGGCTGATGACGATGCGTGCCGCGGCGATGAGCGACGCCGGCCTGGACGCGGCCGAAGCCGCCAACATCGCGAAGTTCGCCGCCGGTGACGCCGTCGTCCAGGCGCTGGACCAGGCCATCCAGGTGCACGGCGGCAACGGGCTGTCCAACGAGTACGGCCTGGCCGACCTGTGGTTCGTCGCCCGGATGTTCAAGACCGCCCCGGTCAGCCGGGAGATGGTGCTCAACCACGTCGCCCAGCACAGCCTGGGCCTGCCCAAGAGCTACTGAGATGACCGCCCTGACCTCGACCGGGACTTCGAAGGGGAGCGTCGTGTCCGACACCCTGGCCGGGCTCATCCGGGAGCTCGCCGCGCGGCGTCCCGACGCCCCGGCGGTGACCCTGGGTGAACACACCTGCACCTTCGCCGAGCTCGACGCGCGCAGCTCCCGGGTGGCCTCGGCGCTGACCGCGGCCGGCGTCGTCCCGGGGAGCCGGGTCGCCATCCTGGACAAGAACGCGCCCACCTTCTACGAGGTCGTCTTCGGCGCCGCCAGGATCGGTGCGGTCACCGTGGGCCTGAACTTCCGGCTGGCCGCGCCCGAGCTGGCCGAGATCGTGGCCGACGCCGGGCCGGTGGTCGTGGTGGTCGCGCCCGAGTTCGCCCATCTGCTGCCGGCCGGCGGCCCCCGCGTCGTCCAGCTGGGGGAGGAGTACGAGGCCTGGCTGGCCGCCGCCCCCGCCGGCGAGCCGACCCACCGGCCCGACCCGGACGACGTCGTCCTGCAGCTGTACAGCTCGGGGACGACCGGGCGGCCCAAGGGCGCGATGCTCACCTCGGCCAACCTGATGTGGACCCCGCGGATGGGCCGGGAGTTCTACGGCATGGACGCCGACACGGTGAACCTGGTGCCCTCCCCGCTGTTCCACATCGGCGGGGTCGGCTACAGCCTCACCGCCCTCGGCCAGGGCGGTCACACGGTGCTGGTGCGCGACGTCGACCCGGTCGCGCTGCTCCGGTTGATCGAGCGGCACCGGGTGACCCACACCTTCCTGGTCCCGGCGGTGGTGCAGATGCTGGCCGACAGCCCTGCGCTGTCGGGTACCGACCTGTCCAGCCTGCGCCGCATCGCCTACGGTGCGGCGCCGATGGGCGAGACACAGCTGCTCACGGCGATCGCGCTGATCGGCTGTGACTTCATGGGCGTCTACGGGATGACCGAGACCGCCGGCAGTGTCACTGCGCTCGCACCCGGCGACCACGACCCGGGCGGTCCCCGGGCCGGGCTGCTGCGGTCGGTGGGCAGGCCGGTGCCCTGGCTGGAGATCCGGGTGGTGGACCCGGTCACCGGTACGGACGCGCCGGTCGGCGGGGTCGGTGAGATCTGGGTGCGGTCGGGCCAGAACACCGTCGGCTACTGGGGGCAGCCCGCGCTGACCGCCGAGGCGCTGGTCGAAGGCGGCTGGCTGCGCACCGGCGACGCCGCCTACCTCGACGCCGAGGGTTATCTCTACATGCACGACCGGATGAAGGACATGGTCGTCTCCGGTGGGGAGAACGTGTACCCGGCGGAGGTGGAGAACGTGCTCTACGCCCACCCGGAGGTGCTGGAGGCCGCCGTCATCGGCGTCCCGTCGGAGCGCTGGGGCGAGACGGTCAAGGCGATCGTCGTCCGGCGGCCGGGCGCCACGCTGGACGCGGCCGGGCTGATCGCCTTCGCCCGGGACCGGCTGGCGCACTACAAGTGCCCGACGACCGTCGACTTCGCCGACGAGCTCCCCCGCAACGCCTCGGGCAAGGTGCTCAAGAAGGTGCTGCGAGAGCCCTTCTGGGCCGGGACCGAGCGGCAGGTGAACTGAGCGTGCACCCGCTCCCCGCCCTCGCCCGCCGCTTCGCCATCGACTGGCTGGGCCGCGCCGACGCCGGCGTCCCGCCGCAGATCATGGTCCCCGGCTACCAGGTGCACATCGCCGGCGTCGAGCTGGACGGCCTGGCCGCCTACACCCCGGCCACCGTCGGCCAGCTCCAGCAGTTCCCCGGTCTGCAGCTCACCGTGCACGACCTGGTGCACACCGGGGAGCGGCTGGCGATGCACTTCACCGAGCACGGCGCCTCCACCCGGCACGACCTGCGGGGCGCCGCCTGGACCGGGGTGGCGCTGTTCCGCTGGGACGGCGAGCGGTTGACGGAGAACTGGACGCAGGAGGACTACGCCGCCCGGCGCCGCCAGCTGGCCGACGGGCAGCCCGACGTCGTCGGCGCCCCGATGGTGGCGCCCTGGACGGTGCCGCCGGCCGCGCCGGACCCGGCTGCCGAGGACGCCGTGCGCGCCTGGCTGGCCACCGCCGTGCCGGGGGCGGACGGCGTCCGCTGGGACGACGGGCGGGACGGGGCGTTGATCGAGCCGTCCGGTGTCGCGGTGGCCGACCTGTTCTCCGCCGGCGACCAGGTCGCCTTCGCGGCCACCCAGACCGGCGCGTTCCTCGGTGCCGGCGCGGTGCCTGCCGTCGACGGACCGGTTCGTCTCGGCCTCGCCGGGCTGGTGTCCGTCGCCGGCGGGCGGGTCTCGGGCGGTGTCGCGGTCAGCGACCGGCTCGGTCTCGTCCGCTCGCAGACCCGCCGGTGACCGAGCCCTGACGGCAGTCCGAGCCGTCCTGTCGTCGCCGGGTGGCCCCTCGGGTCGCCCGGCGGTCGGCCATGTCCGGACCTCGATGATCACGGTCCGGTCTCATCCGACACTCTGTCAACGCAGTGGTTGACTGACGTGGTCCAGCTCACTTACCGTCCTACCGGCCACGCACCGGACACGGGGCTGCGAGGCGACGAGTCGCCGGATGCCGAGGGGAGTGGTCGTGGACGAGCAGCGGAGACGGGCCGCTTCGGCAGCCCGGCCGGCATCGGCCGGGTCATCGCCGTCCTGCTGTCCGACGACGCCGGCTTCGTGACCGGACGGGTGCTCCCTGCCGGCGGCGGGATGACCACCGGCGATGCCTCGCCGGCGTCGTCGTCGGCCGACGGGCTCGCCGCGGTCGTGCTCTGACTGCTGCCGCACCGCATCAACCCGACCGCCGGCACCGACGCCGGTGGCGCTGAACGAGGAGTGAGTCCATGAGCAGGTCCATGAGGGTCGCGATCGGCATCGCGGTCACCGCCACGGTCGTGAGCGCGTGCGGCGGCGGATCCGACACCGCTACGTCGGGGAGCTCCTCCTCCGACGAGCCCATCACCATCGGCGCCTCGGTGTCCCTGACCGGGGCGTACGCCTCCAGCGGCACCAACGTGTCCAACGGCTACAAGCTCGCCGTCGACCAGATCAACGCCAACGGTGGGGTGCTGGGCCGCCAGCTCGAGCTCGACCTGAAGGACGACCAGAGCGATGCCGGCATCGTGAGCCGTCTCTACTCCGAGTTCCTGGGCACCGCCGGGGACGACGCCGTGCTCAGCCCGTACGGCAGCGCGCTGGCCGGCCCGGCCGCCCAGCTGGCCGAGCGGTACCAGACCCCCATGCTGCACAGCCAGACCTCCTCCCTTGCGGTCTACAAGGGCACGAAGTACAGCGTCATGGCCGGCCTCGGTCCCGGGCGTGACGTGCTCGCCGGGGTCCCCCAGTTCGCCGCGGACGCCGGTTACAAGCGGATCACCCTGGTGAACAACGACCTGGACGCCTACAAGGCGATCTGCGACGGCGTCGCGGCCTCGATCGCCGACGCCGGCGCAACGCTGGTCGACCGCATCGAGTACGCCGCCGCCACCAGCGACTTCTCCTCCACGGCCCTCAAGGTCGCCGAGGGCAAGCCCGAGGTCGTCGTCGAGTGCTCGGCGATCCAGGACTCCATCGGGATCACCCGGGCGCTGGACCAGCAGGGCTTCCGCCCTGCCGTGATCGCCTCGCCGACCTCCGTGGACCCGGCGTTCCTCAGCTCGCTCGGTGACCTGGCCAACCGCGCCATCGGCTACACCCAGTTCTCCCCGGACCTCGGCTACCCGGGGACCGAGGAGTTCATCACGGGCTACGACGACGCGTACGGGACCGCGGTGAACACCCAGGCCGCCGGCGCGTACGCGACCGTGCAGGTGCTGGCCGCCGCCATCGAGAAGGCGGGCTCCACCGACAAGGCGGCCGTGAACAAGGCGCTCCACGACGGGAGCTACGACACGATCCTCGGCACGTACAAGGTCGACTCCGACGGCGTCCAGACCGGCTACGAGCCCGTGCTCTTCCAGTACCTCGACGGCGCCCAGGCCATCGTCTTCCCGGCCGACACCAAGGGCGCCCTCGCCGCACAGCTGCCCTACTGACCGGCACGGGGGAGGCGAGGAGAGGGGCGGGGCGTGACGTACGTCCAGGTGGTGCTCAACGGCATCCTGCTGGGTGGGTTCTACCTCCTGATGGCGCAGGGGCTGAACCTGGTGTTCGGCGTCATGGGGATCGTGAACCTCGCCCACGGGGCGTTCATCGTGCTCGGTGGGCTGGGGGTGTACAGCCTCTACGGCGTCGGGGTGAACCCGTTCCTCGGCCTGGTGATCGTCATGGTCGCCGGGGCGGCGCTCGGCGCCGTCATCCAGTGGGCGGTGATCGAGCGGATCCACGGGACGGCAAGGCAGCACGAGCTGCTGACCCTGATGGCGACGTTCGGGCTCTCCTACATCCTCATCAACATCGGGCAGCAGGCCTGGGGCTCGGACTACCGGACGATCCCCTTCCTGCAGTCCGCGGTGACGGTGGGCCCCTTCCGCTTCTCCCTCTCCCTGCTGGTCGGGGTGGCTCTGGCCGCGGCCATCACGCTCGGCATCGCCGGCTGGCTGACGCGCACCCGGTCCGGCAAGAGCCTGCGGGCCCAGGCGCAGAGCCCGCTCGGGGCCGGGGCCTGCGGGATCAACCCCCGCAGGCTCCGGCTGGTGGGCTTCAGCGTGGGGGCCGCCGTCGCGGCCGCGGCCGGCATGTTGCTGGTGATGACCCAGCCGATCGCGCCCCAGGCGGCCACGAACTTCACCATCGTGGCGTTCGTCGTCATCGCGCTGGGCGGTCTGGGTGACTACAAGGGCGCCGCCCTGGGTGCCGTGCTGGTCGGCGTCGTCCAGACGGTGTCTGGCTACCAGCTCGGTGCCGTCGTCCAGGCGGCGGCGCCCTATCTGATGCTCATCCTGGTGATGCTCTTCCGACCCGCCGGGCTGCTCTCGAGGAAGGCCTCCTGATGATCGACGACACCGGGACGACGGCCGGGGACCGAGGTCGTCACCGGTCCTTGGGCGCCGTACTGGCCCGGGGCATGCGCCCCCGGCACACGGGCGGCCGGCTGCCCTCCGCGCGCAGCGACGGCACCCAGGGTCTGGTGCTCGTCGTCCTGGTGGCCGCGTTCCTGGCGTGGGGCCTGCTGGGCTCCCTGTCGACCAACCAGCTGGCCATCGACATCGCCATGTTCGTCGCACTGGCCTACGGCTTCAACATCATCAGCGGCTTCACCGGCTACATCTCCTTCGGCCAGGTGGTCTTCTTCGGCTTCGGGGCGTTCGCGACCGCGCTGCTGGTCATCCACCTGGACGTCCCCTGGTTCCTCGCCGCCGTGCTGGGCGGGCTGGGCGCGGCCGTGGTCGCCGTGCCCATCGGCGCGGTGATGCTGCGGCTGCAGGGGATCTACTTCGCCCTGGGCATGTTCGGGCTGGCCTACGTCGTCTCGCTGCTGCTGTCCCAGTGGGAGTTCACCGGCGGCTCCACCGGTCTGGTGGTGCCCGGTGTGATCGCGCAGAAGCCGGTCCTGCTGAGCGTCACCGGGGTCGCGGTGCTCGCCTTCGCGGTCAACGCGTTCATGGCCCGGTCGCCGTTCGGGCTGCGCGCCATGGCCGTGCGCGACGACGAGCAGGTCGCCGAGGCCGTGGGCGTGGCCACCACCCGGGTCAAGGTGATGGCCTTCGTGCTCAGTGCGCTCATGCCGGCGCTGGTCGGCGGCATGGTGGCCTACAACCGCGGCTTCATCGACACCTCGACGGTGTTCAACCCGGCCATCGACCTGCAGGTCATCGTGCTGGTGCTCGCCGGCGGCATCGGGACCCTGTGGGGCCCGCTGATCGGCGCGGTGCTGCTCACCCTCATCAGCGACCAGCTGGCCACCGCCCTGCCCGACTACCAGCTGGCCCTGTTCGGCGTGCTGATCGTGCTGGTCACGATCTTCCTGCCCGGCGGGGTCGTGTCGCTGGTGAACCGGTGGGGCGGGCTGCGCCGGGAGATCGTCCGGGGGACGGCGGACCTGCCCACGGAGGCCGAGCTCGAGCGCCGCCTGGCGGCGGCGCACACGCCCCGGGCGAACGACCGCGCCGACGATCCGGACCTGCTGGTCTGCACCGACGTGGGAGTCGACTTCGGCGGCGTGCGTGCGCTGCGATCCGTGGACTTCACCGTCCGCCGGGGGCAGACCGTCTTCATCATCGGCGCCAACGGCGCAGGCAAGACGACCCTGTTCAACGCGATCGCGGGGGCCGTGCCCCCCTCGAAGGGCACCATCGTCTTCGACGGTCGCCCCGTGCACGGGGTGCCGGCGCACCAGCTGGCCCGCCGGGGTCTGGCGCGCACGTTCCAGATCCCCCGTCCGTTCGCCTCGATGACGGTCTGGGAGAACGTCTACGTCGCAGCGCTGGGGGGCCGGCACCGCCGCCAGGCCCAGGAGCAGGCGGCCTGGGTCGTGCAGGTGCTCGGCCTGGAGGAGATCCGGTTCGCCGCCTCGGACACGCTCGCCGTCGGGCACCGCCGGATGGTCGAGCTCGCCCGGGCGCTCGCGCTGGGGCCGTCGCTGATCCTGCTGGACGAGGTCATGGCCGGGATGTCGGAGGACGAGCTCGAGGTCGTCCGCGACGCGATCCGCCGGATGCCGAGCTTCGGGGTGGACGCCGTGGCCGGCATCGAGCACGTCATCAAGGCCATCGTCGACCTGGCCGACGAGATCGTCGTCATGGACCGAGGGAGCACGATCATCTCCGGAGAACCGACCGAGATCCTCCGGCATCCCGAGGTGATCCGGGCCTACCTGGGCACCGGTGTCGGGCTGGGCGCGGGAACCGCCGTCGCCGGGGACGTGACCCCGTGAGGCGGCGTGGGTCCGTCGTCGCGCGGGACCGGGACGTCGCCGGTACCGGTCCCGCGCTGGAGGTGGCCGGCCTGGTCGCCGGGTACGGGGCGCTGCGGGTGCTCCACGAGGTCTCGCTGATCGTCGAGCGCAACGAGGTGGTCGGCGTCCTGGGGGCCAACGGTGCCGGCAAGACGACGCTGCTGCGGGCCATCGCCGGGGCGGTGCGTCCGCAGGGCGGCTCCGTCACACTGCTGGGCCGCCCGGTCACCGGGCTGCCCGACCACGAGGTGACCCGGGCCGGCGTGGGGCACGTGCCCAGCGGTCGCGAGCTGTTCGCCGACATGAGCGTCGAGGACAACCTGGCGATGGGGGG